>NZ_JAUBTR010000115.1:0-13638 GCF_036705045.1 Microcoleus sp. BR0-C5 | reverse complement strand
GAAGCTAAGTGTTGGCTTTTCCCAAAAGCAGCGCATTTTATCATACTTTTGTATACTTGCAAAATCGGGATGCTCCCCATTCATTTCAACTAATTCTTCAAAAAACTTCAAAAAATCATTGATAAAAATATCGAGATCTATCAGTATCGATACAACACCGTAGCCTACAGTGATGAGCAAGAAGCCTAGTGGAGGGTAACGGTTGAGCGCTAAGGCTAAATAATTTATCCCTTGGCGAACAATCACTCTCACTTTTTGCAAATGCTTAATTGCCCAAATCAATCCAAGCAGTAGTAAGCAAGCGAATACTCCTAAAAGAACAAACAAAATCATTAAATTTTGCTTCAAAATAGGTTTAACCGTTACCAAGAGTAAGAAGAAAACATCATGTAGCGAATCAATTCTCACTCCACCAACTAGAGGCGCTTTAAACCAGAACATCCGGTAGCCAAAGCTGATTTCGTCTAAGGCGGCAAGCAGCCCTAAGAACGGGATAATTAGGTAAAACTTTCGAGCATGTTTATCCTTTAACTTTGTAAAAAAAATCAAACCAAGCACAAAGGTTTCAAAATATAAAATTGTGGTTAAGTTTTCTAATAACTCATTCTCTTCCACCAAAGCACTTCTTATATTAGGAAATAAAAACCATAGTCCGCTCAGAAAAGAAGCATTCAAAACAGTCAGTAGGATATAGAGTTGACCGAGGCTTATCCTTGTGGATAACCTTTCCCACCAATGCAATATTGATTGAATCTTCATTTCTTAATCTCCAGAGATATAAAACTATTTAAATTCATAAACGCGAATTTTCGGACCCCGATTAATTTTAGGAACCGGATTAAATTCATAAATAAGTTGAGCAGAGGAAATAAGGCGTTGATAATTTTTAACTATTTCTGGATACCTTTCCTTTTCTGCCAAATACAAATCATACCAATGGCTTATAACCATGTATTGGATACCCTTAGCTTCAATATCCTCAATATCTCCAATTTCTCCTATTCGACCAAAGTCTAAGGGTCGAATTTTAGCATGTCTCGTATAAATATTAGGCTCGATTTGGAACAAAGCTCCTTGCTTATCTCGATCAACTTGAAATAATTTGAATGAGGACTTTGGAAAATTAGGACCATAAGGTTCTATTAAAAGAGCACTTCCGCTTTGAATATTAGTAGTTACCCATCGTTCTGCCTGAATTCTTGTGTCGGTTCCAGAAGCTTCACGACCTTGTGCGAGGCTTGCACTTGAAAGAGAAGCAAGAATAATACAGAAAGAAAACAAAAATATCCAAGTTACTGATTTTATAAAATATTTGTTAGTCAAGTTCGATAGTTGATAAATAGCCCAAGAAAGTATTATACAACTGAAAGGAAGAATAGGAATAACCCAGTTATTCCACCTTAAACTGAGGAAAGATATAAATATTAAAAATATAAGGGGAAAACTAATTAATATTAATGCTTCTTTTCTTTTGGAAAAGGCACAGAATAAAAATCCAATACTCAACAATAGAATTCCATAAATCGAAAAAGAGTTTACAAGAGGATTTTCTATATACCATCTCAGGTTGGCGATCAGCCCGCCTCCCGTTACGCTAACTTGTTCCGATCTGGCTTCCTTTGCCACATCAATAAGCACTTGTTTAAAATCTATAAATAGAAAAGGAGAGCCTACAAAAGCTCCTGCAATACAGGCTGCAATACTGCTAAATACTTTGACCAAGCCTTGGTGAAGCCATCCTTTGCTAAGAAAAAAGGTCAAGATAATAGTCAACGCAAAAACAACAGCAGGATATTTGGTTACGATAGCTAGACCTAGCAAGAAACTAGCTAATACATAGTCTAATAATTTGTTTTTTTCAAATATTCTTAAACATAACCAAAATGAAAGCAGCAAAAGCAAGGGCATTAAACTGTCCATTCGCGCTAACTGTGAACCTGAGACATGAATCGGAGTGATAGCAATTAAAGCTGCTGCGACTAAACCTACTGTTCTATTAAAAATTCTCTTACCGACTAAGTAGACGAGCCAAATTGTGATCAGACCAAATAAGACACCAAGAAGACGCCCACTTAAAAAAAAAATAGTTTGATCTTGAAAGTAAAGTGCTTTAAAGTCATCAGCACTAGCAAAAATTCCTAAAACTCTACCTGCTAAAAAAACGCAGGCATATACAAAAACCAGTAGGTAAATAACAGTGGTTGCTGGATGACCAAACCAGTGAGGATTTAGATCGCGATTGGCTAACATCTCTACAGCATTGCTAACTCGTCCCGCTTCACCATTACTGTAAATATCAGGCAGATTAGCTTTAATTCCATAGAGACGCAGTAAAAAACCTGCTAATAAAATACCAAATAAAATGAGCTTTGAATGCCGAGATATTTGCTCTTCGTACCTAATCCAACTTCTCATGTTCTAGTACCTACTTATTTTATCAATCGTCAGGGCTAGTTTACTTTTTGAGCGCCTCCAGGCAACTTCTTTGGCACAACGCTTCTTCATAGAAAGCCAGGTTATCGCGGGCGATACGCTTCCAACTGTAGTGTTGTGCGGTAGCGTAAGCATTACGGCGTAGCTGCTCAAGGTAGGGGCGGTCTGTAACCAGGCGTTCCAAAGCCTGCTCGATCGCCTGACTATCGCGAGCCGGGACTAAAATACCATTTTCTCCATCACGCACGATCTCCATTGGTCCTGGTGTTGTTGTCGTTACAGGCGCTAGACCGCAAGCCATAGTTTCAGTGAGAGCCAAGCTAAACCCTTCAGAGAGGGTGGGCAAGAGCTTGATGTGATGTCCGCGCAGGAGGTCGGGTAGTGTGTCATGACTGTAGCGCGGAATGACTCGGATGCGATCGCGTACAGCCGGCTCGAAATCTGCATGGACTTCTGCTTCTGAGCAACCCGTTCCCAAAAAACTTACCTTCACTTGGGGATAGCGAGCGAGAATTGCATTTAATGCACTTGCGCCGTACTCAACCCCCTTTCGAGCAATATAATTCCCTACTTGGGTAATGTAAATGGCTGAATCCTCTGCTTCTGGCATCGGCTCGTAGGGTAGATTCAGAAATTTCTCTGGAACCCCATTAGCAACGATGCGCGTCCGTTCCGAATTGACACCCAACTTTTCAACAGCATACTCTGCATCGTGGTGATTGAGCAGCACAACCAGGTCCGCATAGCGCATGGAAGTCGCGACTTCCCACAGCCGGAAGCCTCCATGATAGAGCGGATACTTCCAACTCAACTGCAACTTGCCCCGACGAGCCTCCTCTAAGTTTTCCAGGTGCATACTATGCTCAAGACCGTGGCTGCGCGTCACTAGAAGAGGGGTGTTTTCTCTAGAGCTTCGGCGCATTTTTGCCCATATCCAAGCATCTCCGGTAGAAGCATCAACTACATTGACAGCTTCTTTGTTTACAAGAGCCGAGATCTGACTGGCTACAAACCCAGGAAACATTATCGACTCTACCAGCCCTGATAACTTGTCTGGAAGGTTATCGAAGGAATAGTATTCTACTTCGTGCCCTAGCTTTTGATATTCCTGACCAAGTTGCCACGTTGCACCAGGAGCACCTGCATTGGGATTTAGATCGTGATGAATGGTGAGCAAGATTTTCATGGGCTTACTTAGAGATAGATATCTCCATAAAAAGTGTCTTTCAAGTTTGCAAATTGTCTAATTCCATTGATTATCCCTGTAGAATCAGAATTCAAGTTTAGGAGGGTGAGATTCCGAGCAACTGATCAAGTTTTGAGTAAACCGCTGAGTTGGAGTAATGATTTTTGAACGTCATAGCAACTTCCTCAGAAAGCTTTTGAGCGAGTTCGGGTTCCTTAAGTAGGCGTAGAATTTGATGGGCATAAACAGTTGGTTCGTCTGTGATCAAGGCATTTACACCATCTATCAAATTCAACCCGGAAGCACCCGTTGTAGTCGTCACCGTGGGAATTGCATAAGCCATTGCTTCTTGCAGTTTAACCTTGGTTCCAGAACCGGTTAGTAAAGGACAAATCACCAACCTCGATTTTAAGTACAGATCGGATAAGTCCGGAACATATCCCAGACAGTCAACATTCTGTTCTAAAGATGCCTCAATTTGAACAGATTGGGTTACTGTGCCTGCAATCGCCAGCTTAGTATCTGGCTTCTCTTCAATAATTTCTGGAAAAATAGATGTGAGAAAAAAGTTGAGTCCATCTATATTAGGTTGGTATCTAGCGCCCACAAACAGCAGATCGTACTTAAACTCTCTAGAGGAGTATGAAGCTAGGCTGAGGAAATGGTTAGAATCTTCAACTAGATGTGGGATTAAGTGGAGTTTTTGAGACGAAAGATGTGAGCTGATGAGCGCCATTTCGTGGTGAGAATTAGCTAGTACCACATCAAATTTATTCAAGAGGTTAATTTCTCGATTCAAGTTAGATTCGTAGTCAAATTTCAGTCCTTTCAAATGAGATATATTTTTTCTTGCTATGCGAGCCTCACAGCATAGGTCGTGCATATCAATCAATGTTTTAGCTACACAGGAATTGGAATCCATAGCTAGATTAGCATACTCTAGGTAGTTAATCAATATGAAATTATATTTTTCGGTAGATACTAAATTTTTAACAAACTTAATATATCCAGGGGGGGTGCAGTATCTCGAATCAACAGGTAGCTGCTCTCGTAAGATTTTTTGATAATAAAAGCTTTGACTTCTAGAATACAAAAAATCAAATAAGTTATGCTCGTCTTCGTAAACCAAGATTCTTTCTGCCAACTTGAGGACTTCTTGCTTTTGTTCGGAGTCCCAAAGCTTACTTCTAAATTCATTGCTAGCTACTACATCTACCGAAAAAAAGTCATTACGCTCTTTGAAATAGTTTAATATTCCCACAATCCTACGCTTGGCACCAGTATTAATAGGTTTGAGCGGAAAGGGAAGATGAATTAGAATTTTGGTTCTATCTTGGTTCATTGGTTTTACTGGTTAAACTGTAGCCCGTCCAGGGAATTTATAAAATTAAATACAAACCGCTTTAATTGGAGGTCAACTTATTCTTACTAGGTTGACAACTCAGGGCAAACGCATCTAAATTGCCGGGAGAATAGTAGTAGTGTTTTGAGGAATAGCCACCGCTATCGGCAGTCAAATCTCTTTTCAATAAACTACAGCTATCGATAATAGTCGCAACAAGCACGGTAAAATTCCCGCTTGTTGACATGATGCGTTTGCCCTGGTTGACAACTGTAGGTTGGTATAATTCGCATAGTCTGGGGATTAATCGGCTGTCAGACAGGGTAAAAGTAAGTAAACTCAAAGTACAGCTTTGAAATAGTAGACTTAAATTTTTAGAGCTAGTAGATTAAGTTGACTAGACTTCTACTTCTCGCACAGCAGTAGAACACGTGGTTCGGGGTAAGATGGCAGAGTATGGATGCTGCTAAACCATTTACTAAGCGTGTTCATAAAATTTTCAAGCGTATACCAAGAATGCCTTGGTGAGCGAAATTCAGCTAATTCTGGATCTTCAATCGGAACGAATTCTACAAGCAACCAGCGCTTTGAGAACAGTGCAAATCCCTCTACTGTTTGCTCGAACTGTGGATGTTGCTCAAATACAATATGATGAACTAACCCCAAAGCCAGAACCATCTCGCATTGAAAGCGTTCAGTAGCAGCAACATATCGATAATTGGATAAACCATAAGCTGGAGTGGGTTGTGTAAAGTCCATGAGTAAGGGAAGAATCGGCAATTTTTTTTCATGAGCGTCATAATAAAGTTGTGTAACACACCCTATATCTTTATCAAAAGCTACTACTTGACTTCCTAAACTAGCAGCAAGCTTAGAATACGCTCCCGTATGGCAACCTATGTCTAGCACTGAGGAGGGGCCTAGCTCAGTGAGAGTTTTGTATACGCTTACCTGTTTGGCTGTCCATGTATCTTGGCATGATGACCAGGAGAAAGCTTCTGATTCTTCGGACAAGAGGGTTGTGAAGCAGGGTAAGCTAATGCTATGGACATCTTGCCGGATTTTCTCTAAAGATTTTAAGTAATAATTGTGTGTGATTTTTTCTAAAAACGAGGTCTGTGGGTTAGATTTTTGAGATTCTTGTAACTCGTTTAATTGTTGTAATTCTTGTAATTCGTTTAATTTTTGTAACTCTTTTGGTTTTTTATTAAAAGACGATTGAATAAGCTTCAATTTTTCTCTGAACACTTTAAGCTGTTCAGCAGGCAAAATTTCCATCAAACATAATTGTAAACGTGTAAGTAGTGGTGGGTTGGAAAGCCGTCTTGATAAACCAGAGCCTCGGGTTAACAACAAGAGATCAGTCTTGAGAACGCCCTCATTATCAACCATAAGCAGTCTTGCAACCTTATCTTTTCCTTGAGACATGAGAAGCAGTGGGTAAAGGCAAAGTTGAGAAAACTGAGCGTAGGCATCCCACCTAAAATAGTGCACGTATTCATCAAAAGGTCTAATTGAACCTAAATCCACAAAAAACGGTTCGCAGCCATCAAATAAGACGTTTCCTAGATGACCATCTTCTAAAGCAAAGCCACGTCGCGCCAGTTCTATAGCAATATCTAAAAGAGTAAGGGCAGCGTCCTTAATCATTGCTGGGCACCATTCAATAGAATATGACGTAAAAGGTATTGACCGATGACTCACTACCATGTCAAACCCGTTAACTTTTAAAGGGGTTAGTTCAGTCTCGATCAAAAGCCTTTGCTCTACCAGTAGTTGGATTACACCTTGTTCAAACAATTGTGTAAAAAATGGTGTTCGCTCAGAACCTATTCCACGATATAGTTGCCCGCTCCACTTAAAAAGTCTCATCTTATAATCAGCAATGGAGTGGGGATGAAAACTTATTGCACTAGATATAATTTCGGTCATGAGTTTAACTTACGATACTTAAGGGACTTCTTCAGCTTAATTTAGAGCTAAAAATTTTTTGAGTTCGACAATATAAGCCTGTTAATGCTGAACGAACTTGTTTAGAGATTAGTGCGGGGAAGCGAAAGTTTTCCTCTACTTTCCACGAACCGAGTAAAAGCTTTCTTGCCTTCCCCCTGCCTCGTGATCCTAGCCAACCACTAATGGGAGTGATTGAGGTCTATCTAAACTGAACTCCTGGTATGTTTAGGACGTAATACTGACCTCATAGCGACATACAATACATACGTCAGCAACTTCAACGAAGAGAGAATTACCTTTAAGGAATATGAACATAACAGAGCTTCTCTGATTTGATTCATTGCAGCACTAATATCACCTAAATGAGTAAATTGTCTAGCAGAAGTTAAAGCATAAAGAGCATAATTTTTTGATGCTGTTTTGGAGAGTCTATCTGCTTTGTTTTCCGGCAAGTAGTTCTTGACTATTGCAATAGCCTTACGCACATCTTGGATATTTTTTCCAGCGCGTATAGTGCGTCCTGTAAGCGATGTTGAATGTTTACGACGGATTGCCAGCGGCTCAACTTCATACCAAACGGGGTATTGTGCAGCAATACGCACCCACATTTCCCAATCTTCACCCCAACAAGATATGCGACGATCAAATCCTCCGAGTTTTTCGTAAACCTCACGTCGCACGACAATGGATGGCGTTGAAATCCGTTGTATTTCAGCAATTCGCTCCAACCAATTACTCAAAATGCCACTTTCAACCTCTTCTAGTTGCTCAATATCTCGCCAGTGACCGTGTTCATCCATCTTGAGAGTGCGACAGAAAGCCACACCAATTTCTGGTTTTTCATCAAAGGCTTTTTGTAGCTTACGATAGAAGCCATCTCGTACACAGTCATCACCATGAAGTAAATGCACCAACTTCCCACGAGAGCGCTGCAAGCAGGTTTCAAAATTTTTGATATAGCCGACATTTTCTGGCTGTTGATAGAAGCTAACACGCCCCTGTCCTAATTCCTTTACTACGGCGGCTGGGTCGTCCTGAGTAGAGCAATCGTCTACGACTTCAATCTGCATGAGTTCTGGTCCTGGCGCTTGTGCTAATACGCTAGCTAGGGTCTCGCGTAGATAGCTAGCACAGTTATAAGTCGGGATCATTACTGACCACAAGGGACGATCTACTCCTTCTGGCATAGGTGCAATAGTTGCTCGATAAGGGAGCTGCTCCATAACTTAGTTCATTCCTTGTTAATTATTCGGGTTTTACTTGGCATTAAGGCTGGGTGGATCTTCCAGTTGAGTATTTGTAGACTTAGCTTGATGCAATGTTGACAAAATCATGAAGTATATGATGCGAGGAAGTAACTTCATGAGGGCGAGAATTACTTTTGGTGAAGTAGAGCAGTTTAGCGCTTCTCTAACTTGGCTCATAGTAGCACTCAAATCACCAAGTTTGGCAAAATTTATAGAATGTCCAAGCGCATATAAGGCATAGTGTTCTAATGCCCTATGTGAGAGCTTTTCTGATGTTTGTTCAGGCAAGTAGGCTTTTACAATCTGAATAGCTATTCGTATATCCTGGATGTTTTTTCCAGTGCGTCTAGAATTACCTGTAAGAGATGCCAGGTGTTTACGATAAGCGGCTAAAGGTTCCACTTCATACCAAACTGGATATTGTGCAGCAATCCGCACCCACATTTCCCAATCCTCTCCCCAGCAAGTAAAGCGAGAATCAAAACCACCTAGCTTCTCATAAACCTCTCGTCGCACAACAATAGCAGGTGTTTCAATCCGTTGTCTAACAGCAATTCGTTCTAACCAATTTCTGAGAATACTACTCTCAGCTTGTTCCAAATCAGTAAAATTAAGCCAGTGTCCCTGCTCATTCATTCTGATGATGCGACAGAAAGCAGCACCAATCTCTGGTTGTTCGTCAAATGCTCGCTGCAACTTGTGGTAAAAGCCATCGCGTACACAATCATCACCATGTAGCAGATGAATGAGTTGACCTTGCGATCGCTGAAGGCAAGTATTGAAGTTCTGGATATAGCCAACGTTTTGGGGATGGCGATAGAAGCCAACACGGCCTTTTCCCAATTCTTCAACTACTGCTTTTGGATCATCCTTGGTGGAACAATCATCAACCACTTCAATCTGCATTAAATCGGGGCCTATATCTTGAGCCAGCACACTCGCAAGGGTTTGGCGCAAATATTCGGCACAATTGTAGGTAGGGATCATCACCGACCATAGGGGTCGTGGGGTTCCCTCTGGAAAAGGGGGTATTGTTGTTCGAGAAGGATGTTGTTCAGGCATAACCATTGCACCTTATATAATATAAGTTGACTCCTCGTGGCTCTTTCATCTAAATAAGTTAACTCTTCTTTGGATTGCCTGTTTCATCACTATTGGTAATTTGCTTAATACTTCTTTAAGAGATACTGTTTCTGGATCAACTTCTTTTTTCATTTTTTCTATAGCCCGCAGATAAAATTGAGGATGTACAATTGATAAATGAGAATAGGGATTCTTATTTATTTGTATTTGTTGCTGTAGTGAAGGGCTAACTTCTAAATAACTCTTTTTTACAAACATCAAAATGTTTTGACGAAACCAAACAGCAACATTTTCGTTATTCCATATCTTGTGGCGAATGCAGTCAACTACTACAAAGCCTCGTTTTTCAAATAGATTTATCCAATAATCTTGCCACTGAGTATTTATATGGTTTTCTCCCCACTGGTAAGGAATTGCCGCAGAAAATAGAATGACTGAACCCAGATTGGTCAGCGAATCAATAAATATCTCGGCACAATTAGGAGGAAGATGTTCAGCAACTTCTAAAGATACAACCAAATCAAATTTTTCATCTAATGTTAGAGATTGGGTTAAATCAAAAGGCAAAAATTTTGTTTTAGGAATGACTAAACTACTGTTCTCCACATAATCTCCATCAATTCCGAGAATTTCCTCTACACCATTTTCTTGAAAAACTTTTAGCCAAGTTCCATCACCACATCCAATATCAATTACTCGTTGTGCTGGGATAATTTCTAAAACTAATGGAACAATATATTGGGCCGCTCTCAAAGAATATTTTTGATTTGTATGGAAAAAATCAGTCGTATATTGATTCATTGTTCATTCCTCTTTTTTAGTTAAAAAAAATTGCTTTCTTACTCAAATTGGTGAAATAGAAATAAGTTTTGGAGATACTGTTTTTACGGAAAGCCCATTTATCTCCCTCTACTTATTAAGGGTTTGCTGCATTTGATGATATTTCCAGAGATTGCCACGCCGTTCGAGTAACTCTTGGTATTTTCCCTGCTCCACAATCCGCCCTTGTTCAAGCACCACCACCTTATCAGCTTTAGCAATTGTAGATAAGCGATGGGCGATCGCAATTACCGTGCGTCCAACAGAAAGCTTTTCCAAGGAGTCCTGAATCAATCCCTCGGATACAGAATCTAAAGCGCTGGTTGCCTCGTCTAGAATTAAAATGTCTGGATTACGCAATAAAGCACGGGCGATCGCCAGCCGCTGACGTTGACCTCCAGACAGCCGCACCCCCCTGTCTCCTAGTTGAGTGTCAAAGCCTTCAGGCATCTGTTGGATAAATTCCAAGGCATTGGCTTGTCGGGCTGCTTCTTCAATTGCCGCTTGAGTTGCCATTTCTGTACCGTATGCAATATTGTTTCGGACAGAATTATTAAAAATGAATGTATCCTGACTCACCACCGCTAGCTTTCGGCGCAGCGAGTTGATCTCAAACTGCCGCAGAGCGACTCCATCGATGAGAACTTCACCCTCTGTGGGGTCGTAGAATCGCGGAATCAGGTCAGCTAGAGTTGTTTTGCCAGCACCAGAGGCTCCAACCAGTGCCGTCATCTGTCCTCGCTCAATCGTTAGCGTAATGTTATTTAAAACCCAATTACTGTCATCGTAGGCAAAATCCACCGATACTAAGTCGATTGAGCGCTTTAAGCCGACAAACTCCCTATCACCATTTTTAAAATATTTTTTATTATCCGTTCTTAAAAGTTCCTTAACGTTTTCTACCGCACCTTGCAAACCGACAATACTCGCCCATGCTCCATTGATCTCCTGGAGAATTGGCACTATGCGAAATAATACAAAGAAAAATGTCAGCAATGACCCTATTTGTAGAGCTCCCTTGGCTACAAAAATCGCGAAAGCTGTAGCAATCATACCAATAAGAATTGTGGTTCCTAAACCTTCTGCCAGAGGTTTGATGATTGCCGAGCGTCGTACAATTTTAATAGAGGTATTGACGAGGTTAGAAGTAGCATTATAGTAACGCTTACGCTCAAAATCTTGAGTAGCAAATGCCTGAACTGTACGAATCCCGTTAATAAATTCAATAGCTGTTGATGTGAACTGACCGCTAGCTGATGAAATTTCAAAGCTCGCCTCTCGCACTTTGCCATTCAATGTTGATAAGCATACTATCAAAAGACTGAATAGCATCACGGATATTATGGAAAGTTGCCACGACAGCACAACCATTGACCCTAGGTAGATTATGATGGTTAGGATTCTAGTGAATAAGAAAGCTGCTCCATTAAAAGCGTACTTAATCCTCTCAATTTCAGTCGTGATGGTATTGATCAGTTCGCCAGACTTTACCTTCGCAAAGTAACTCAGACTCAAAGCCTGAAGTTGTTCAAAAATCTGTATACGGAGCCGCTCCAGCAGGCTGAGTTGAGTAAGCTCAATGTAAACCTGTGATAAGTAATTAAAAGTTGAACGTATCCAACTGCTTAGCAGAATCAGAGCCGATATCCGATAAAGCCGACTACTTGCGGATGTATTGACTCCCAGAACCCAAATATCAATCCAACCGATTCCTGTCTGAATTGGCTTCGCATCAGGGCTGGTCAAGCTTTGTAAAAAGGAAAGTAAAAAACCAATGCTAACCCCCTCGAAAGTGGCAGCTAGAAACGAGAATACTAATGCTAAAATTGCAATTTTACGAAAGTGCTTGAACTCTCGTAGTATCAGGTAGTTCTCTTTCCACAATTTTGTAGTCTTCAGCAGACTGCGAACTGGAACCGGAAGTTTAAAGGACATGAGTTTTTCTAGGGAGTAGTGTCAATCTGCATATCTTGAGCGTTAACCCTCAGTTCCATGCTGGGCAAGAGTTGGAGGAGCTGGTTGATGAACGCGATTTTTTTAAAATCTGATGAGCATTTGCATTATACCTTTGAGTTTACTTCACTTAAGTCAGTAATGCTTTCAGGTAGATGTCCTCCCTCTTTTATAATTTCCGAGATATATTTAAGATTTGCCAACAACAAATCAAGATTTTTGTAGGATAGTTAGCGAAGCAAAGCCTTAGCCCAATATTGCTTCTACCAACTTTGCAGAAAGTGTAGAAGCTTTTTAAATTGAATATCAACCTTGCTGTGGAACCCCATCAAACTCATGCGAATTATTTCCCTTCATCTGAGCTTCGACCATTTCCAATAGCGTAATCAACTGTGATTAATCTTCTGAGCTAAACCGCGCAGCTTCCCCTAGAGTCAAAGGATGTGAATCCATCAAGCTAATCTCACCGCGTAGCACATTCAACAACTGCGGTAACTTATCCACGTTGTACTTGCACATCAAACGGACTAACCATGCACTCCGAAAATCATCATTAACTATGGTGGTGCGAAACTTAAGAAGTCGGAAGAGTTTGCCCCGTGACCCAATGTGCCATTCCCTAGAGAAAATCGCTCCTGGTGAATAAATGTAGATCAATATAGCTGTTGCCAGCATAACTGGACTCTCTACTATCAGCAAGAGGAAGGCAACAATCCAGTAAATCAGTTGCTTGAGTGGCTGGCTAAACTGGCTTTGCCTTCTAGTCATTCGAGACAGTTTTTGAGCGACGCTTCCCCGTATAAATACGGATTTATTGGCTTTCTCACAGGCCCCTGCCCAGCGATTTAGCACTGCCTCACCTAAATTTAGGTCGAGGCGAACCAGCCGTACGGGAGATTGTTTCAAGCACTCTACTACCTGTTGCTCACTCTCAAAGGCAGATATGTAGGGCTGTTTGTCCTGGTTTCCGAGACTGATGAACAACTGCCCCTGCCGCCACTTAAGAATGCAGTGAGGTAAGTAATTGTTTGAATGCTGTTGCTCTACAGAATAGTAGATATTTAAATTGGAAACTGTTGAGTTGACCATAGGTTTTGAATTACAGGCTAATTTTAGTATTTTTTGTAGGTAGGATAAAATTACTCAACAGCTTCTTGTAACTGTTGCTACACATTACTTCAGTAGAATCACCTCCCTATGGTTATACCACAGGTTAAGAGAAAGCTAAAAGATTTTACAAAAATATATTATTTTATAGGTATTGACAAAAACTACTACTTAGTGTGTTAGAGAATACAAACGAATAAGTGATACCAAATTCGGGTGAGTTACCCTGTTTATGATGGTCGAAAGAAACTTCGCCCACTGGGAGCGATCGCCAGCTACAGCAGATTGCAGGTTTAGGAAGTACACCCCATATCCCTAGATCCCCGTAGGAACACTGAGGGCATTGCCGTGTCTCTACAAGGGCTTTCTAAGTAGTTAAGCAAAATTAATTACATAATTATCTAGGACTTACGCATTGACAAAATAACAAAATAGTGCATTTATAAATATGAGTAGTCTAGAAACAGGAATTTGACAATGAGAAAAACTACCAAACCCTCGACAGCACAATGCAA
>NZ_JAUBTR010000008.1:27654-141303 GCF_036705045.1 Microcoleus sp. BR0-C5 | reverse complement strand
TAATGGTTGCTCTACTTGCACCAATTATTATACCTTAAAAAAACCTCAAATCATTGCATAGCAATCATTTGAGGTTTGGAAAATTCTGAATTCTTTTCAAATTAAATCCGATCGAATATCTGCGGAATGTGGGTTATATGACTCAGGAACAAGTTGAGGCCTTCCAAATAAATATGTTTATAGAAGACCTTGTTTCAACACATATTGGTTACGAAACAGTTAAGAAAAATAAAATTTTTCGTAAGATTTTGGCAACACATCAGCTTGATAAATCTAACTAGGCTTTGACTAAAGTCAATTATTATGACTTTAACTTCAGGGGATGACAAGAAGGCTACAAAGGTTGCTGCATAAGCTTCATAGCCTTCAATCCCTTAGTTATCAAATTAAGTTTCAAGATTATCAAGATTTTCACGCTATTACAGCAAAATATTTATTATCCTTATTATCCTTGTAAACTTTCGGAATCTTCCGCAAATGTTTAGCTAAAGCAATCGCCACACTCATATCATACTGGCGATTCACATCATCTAAAATAATAGGTACATTCCAATTAAACAGATTCAGATAACTTAAAATACCCTTGCGACGATGCTGTGGGGGGCCATCTACTAAGATGAGATGATACTTCCTGTTTCGCAACTCTCGACCTAAAATCTCTCCGTCATACCACATATCATCAACCAAAGGAGCATAAATATAATGGGAATTATACTTATTTAACCAGTCTTGATTATGCTCAATAGAAACCATATTGTAATACTTAGATAGCTCCCAAGTTCCCGTGCCACTCCCTAGTTCTAGTATAGTCGAACCGACAGGGAAAGTTTCTAAAATATACAGAAATAAATCCTCTGAAATCGCCCATCCATTTAGATTATTAACGTCATAAGTTTGCCTGAACTTCTCGTATGGAAAAGAATAGTGAGGATTAATCAAACCCCACTTGCGATAAGCACTGATGGCTTGACTCAACTGCCCCCGTCCGAGAAAAATATCACCTAAAGTATCATAAACGCCATAACAATTAGGCAAAATATTATTAACCTGTTGTAGCAAGTCTACAGCTTCATCAACATTTTTAAAATCACCAAAATTAACCCGAGATTGTGACCCAGCCCTTGCGCCCTTATTATGATTATGATTGAGGTCTTCTAACAAAGGAACTACCAAATCACAGGCTAGCTTTAGCTTTGAATCTAAAATAATTTGCTTTTCATGATGCCAGGTTCTCAAACCCAAACGCAAGTAGTAAGTATCATAAGTGGTATTAAATGGATTAGTCTTAAACTCAGATAAATGTTTTCCAGATGTTGAAATTTCAATATAAGTACCTACTTTTTTATGAATGGAAATGCCTGAGTATGGACTTGGTATGAGTTTTTGATTTTTATCCAAAAACTCAACTTGTATTAAGCCTTGATTATAAGCGGGAGGCTGTTCAGAAGAACTTTGACCAATTATAGAATAACTCCTTAAAGGTTTAACAGGTAAAGTTACCCATCTAGGCTGTTCTGTTAATTCGATAAAATCTTCATTATCTGACAGACAAAAAACGCAAGATTCTTCTTGCTGAATAGCATCAAAAATTTGCTTGTAATTACCATCCAATTCATATAATAAATCTGGCTTAATCCGAATCCCTTGCCTCAAGTAGTTAATTCCTTCATTAAAACAATCTTTTTTAACAAGAACTCGACCCAATTTTATATATAACCAAGCCGACTTGGGATTAATTTCAAGAGCGTGATGATACTCAACGATAGCCTCATCTAAATTCCCCTGTTTAACCAAAGCATCGCCCAAATTATGATAAGCCCAAGCAAAATGGGGGTTAATCTCGATCGCCTGATGATAAAGTGCGATCGCCTCATCTAACTTCCCCGCCCGCTTCAAATGATTAGCCTGCTTTAGCAACTGACCTGCACTCATCGCTTGATTCTCCATCACAAATCCAACATTAACTTACACTAACATAAAGATATGAGCAGATCACGAATATATAGAAATATTATCACAAACAGAATGTACTATGCAATATCCTGATCGAGAAATTCCTTCAATAATATTATTAATTAATCCAAGCAGTGACATTTAAAAGTTTTTATCTGTTAAGATTTCCATAAAAACCCTCAATTTGAGACGAAGTATAAAAATGTTTGGTGAATTGTGATTTTAACATTTTATCCAAATATTCTTCAGAAATTACAAGGTTTTTATTAAAATTTTTAGACAGATTACCGTACCACTTCTGGGAACTAATATTATGGTTTTCTATTTCAAAATCTATCATCCCAGTAAACCCTCGAAGAATCTCCTGTTTTTGACTATCAATAAGTTCAGCTTGCATAATCAAGATATGATAGGACTGATGGAAATAGGTTTTCCATCCCAAAATCGAAAAAGGTTGCGAATAAACATCAAAATTAAAAGATTTATTAAACTCTCGCTCAAACCAACCCAGGGGATAGTTGGAGTTTAATGTCCAAAATTTGTCAATCAGTTCTTCAAAAGTTAACTGCTGAATTTGTTCTCGGGTTAAATGGGGATAATAAATCTCGATATTTTGAAAAAATCCCCCAATATTGACATCAATCGGATTTCTGACCAGTGAAATAACTTTCAAGGGTTTTCCTAACCAATTTTTTAACACAAAATAGCCATCAACACAATGACCCTTGTGCATATTATTATGCAAATAGGTTTCGTCTAAAAAATGAATATCATAGACCTGTAGAGCATACTTTTTTAAAGACATTGAAATAGAAGTTGAACCTACTTTTCCCATTGTATAGACTAAAAATCGCTGCTGATTGGCTTTTTCTTCAATCTTATGATTTTTTACACTTTGAATCCTCGGTTTATAATTTCTTAGTTTCTGCAAGCAGCGGGCTTTTTCATCGTTTAAATTCATTAAATCTGGTCTAAAATTAATACACTTTTCCCAAATCTCTAACGCCGATTCATACTGTCCTTGATTAAATAAATCAATAGCATTTTGTCGCAGACCCCTGAGATATTTTCGACCCGTAAACCTGACTTTATCAATCACTGCTTCAGCCTGAATATTAACTGTAACCTTCGTCGGATGGTGTAGAGGAAAATCAATAGATTGGGTGGGTAAATTGGCAATTTCATCTACTTCCCAAGTTGTATGGGCGGCATCTTCCCCAAAACCAACATTAGAAATTAAATTCTGATTAGGGAGTGCACATAAACCTTGATTAACAAAACAAGTAAACGTCCAAGCCCATCCCCAAGAATTAAAGCCATTATAGGTTAAATCAAAGATTTCCGCCCAATATTGAGCCGATGGGTAATCTCCTAAATAGTCTTGTAACCATTGACTTTCCCGTAGCTGTAGCCATTGTTTCAAACTTCCATCAAAATATTTCCAAGCTCGTTTCCAAGTAGCCCAACCCCAATAAAAGCTATAGGCTGAAAAGTAATAACTAGAATCTGAACAACGGTATCCATGAGTGTTTTCTCCTGTAATTTGAAAAACACGCTCATTATGGCGGTATCGCTCTAATAACTCCTGACAAAATCGAAAAAAACTAAGTTCAGGAATACAATCATCTTCTAAAATAATTGCTTCTTCAACTTGGCTGAAAACCCAATCCAACCCGCTAGAAATCCGCTTTTTACACCCTAAATTAATATCAGAGTAATTTTTATAAACTTCACACTTCCAGTCAACTCGATCGATAATCGCCCGTGTAGCTGCACATTTTTCAATTTCTCCAGGGTGTTCAGGGTTGGGGCCATCAGCAATGACGAATAACTGACAGGGTTGTAATGTTTGAATCACCTCAAAAACCTGCTTGGTTGTATGAGGTCTTTTAAAGATAATTAAAACAATAGGTGTTGTGAAAGGCGGCTGATTCATGGTATGATTACGACATCAAAAAATATTCAAGCATTAGTTAATTTAATGATATGGAGCAGTATATCATCCTTAAAGGAATAGCAGGACTAGGAAATAGACTATCGGCTTTAAGCGCAGCTATTAAATATGCTCAAACCACTAACAGAAAACTAATCGTTGAGTGGAATGATCATTGGTACAGTAGCCATTCCTCCAAAAATGTCTTTTTTGAATTTTTTCAGCTTGTCAATATAGATAGTAGTCTTCAGCATACCTATGATATTCCCAATTATAGCCAAAAAACTGTTGCTCCTGCAATGTGGTTTAATCATTTAACTGACCCTAGCGATCAAGTTATGCAATTTCCTCTTGTTTGGAAATTAAACGATCAATATTTAGGTCAAAAATGTGTGGTGGAATTAGATCGTTCTTACACAGAAGATATTGTCATTTTTACTTCTTATGGAGGATTAGATAGAAAAATTCTGAGTCATCATCTAAAACTTAAACCCGCTGTTCAAAAGATCGTGTGTGAATTTGCTGAAAAATATTTTTCTGAAAGTGTAATTGGTATTCATGTACGTTTTACCGACAAACAACCTAAACAACCTTTAAAGACGGTTTTTCAAAAAATTGATGACCTTTTATCTCTAGAACCTACAGCTAAAATTTTTTTAGCTACTGATAATCCTGATATCATTATTGAATTTAAACTCCGATATGTTAATCATATGCTAGTGAGAAATAAATGGTTCCCCTCCGATCACACACCAATCCATCGCTATCAATCTGGACGAATTCCTGAAGAAATCCTTCTAGATGCTGTTGTTGAAATGTTTTTGCTCAGCCACTGCAAATATTTAATTGCACAAGCTAATTCATCGTTTTCTAGGATATCAACTTGTTATTTTAAATCAGATAGCAATAATATCATGCTTTGGTAATTCATGCTAAAGTTGATTTTCCTCATTCTATCCCCTGATACAATAAATCCAAAACGCATAAAAATTCAAGGCTTCCTGCATGAAACTCGACTTCCTCAACCTCTGTCAACAACATAATATCACCCCACGCGGTATTATCTCCATAGGCGCTTACGACGGCAAAACCCTCAAACGCCTCAACCTCCCCAATACCATTAAAACCCTACTCATCGATGCCAACCCCGCTGCTGTTGAACGACTGCAAGAGAATTTTGTCAATAGTCCCAATATCCAAGTCGTTCAAGCTGCCATTGCCAACCACAACGACACCGTGACCCTGCATCTGACTTCCCTAGAGTCTAGCAGCTCCATCCTACCCTGGCAACAGTACAGCGAAATTTACCCCAATATTAAAGAAACGCAACAACTCACCCTCCCTTCCCGCACCCTGGATACTCTCCTGCAAGAACTGCATCTCTTTACTACAGACTTTAATATTCTGATTCTCGATATCCAAGGTGCTGAACTCCTCGCCTTAGAAGGCGCTACCCAACTCCTCAACACCCTAGATGCCATTTACACCACAGTTCATTATCAAGAACTGTTTAAAGGCGGGGCTTTAGCGGAACAAGTCGATCAGTTCCTCACCGACTACCAATTCCAGCGTGTAGCAGAGGAGACTCCCTACCATCCCGCTTGGGGAGAAGCGTTCTATGTCCGTCAGCCTGTTAGAACTGAGGATGGGGTGCTTCCCCTTCAACCCCTATCCCCAACCTCTCAACTGCTTCAGAAAACCCAACAGGAGTTAGAAACTTTACAGTTACAGTACCAAGAAACTTTGGGAACCTTGGAACAAACCCAAGATCAACTGCAACAAAAAGCAGATAATTTAGCTGAGTTAGAATCTCAACGGGATCAAATATTAGTAGAATTAGAACAATCTCAAACCCAACTTCAACAAACCCAAACCCAACTTCAACAAACCCAAACCCAACTTCAACAATCTCAAACCCAACAGGAACAACTCCAAACCCAACTTCAACAATCTCAAACCCAACTTCAACAAACCCAAACCCAACTTCAACAAACCCAAACCGACCTTAAACAATCTCAAACCCAACAGGAACAACTCCAAACCCAACTTCAACAAACCCAAACCGACCTTAAACAATCTCAAACCCAACAAGAACAATTACAAACCCAACTTCAACAAACCCAAACCGACCTTAAACAATCTCAAACCCAACAGGAACAACTCCAAACCCAAGTTCAACAAACCCAAAAAGAATCTGATCAATCTCGTTCTGAACTCCATGAAGTTCGAGAAGAATTGGAACTCACCCAATTCCAACTGGATGAAGTACAAGTTGAGTTAGAACAATATGTTGCTAAGTTTCATCAACAGAAAGAAGAAATCACCAAACTCCAAATGGAACTGGAACAAACTAAAACCCAATTAACTCAAGTTCAACCCCAACCTGAACCCACCGTTAGCACAAAATCTAAATCAGATAATGCAGCGATAGTCAAACTCTTGGCCAAAGTTCTAGCAGAAACCCTAGAAGATTAGTGAGGAGAGATTATGACAGCTAGCCCTTTATCAATTCTTCCTAATCTTCAACCCACACTAAACTTCACAATTTTTGCAGTCCCTAAACCCTTTCGAGGTCAGATTGGTATTATTCAACGGAATGCAATTCAAAGTTGGTTACACTTGCAACCCCAACCGGAAATTATCTTATTGGGAAACGATGAGGGAACAAGAGAAACTGCCAGAGATTTTGGTTTACGCCACATTCCCAACATCCAACTCAATACTCAGGGAACTCCCCTGTTAAATGATATTTTTTTCCAAGCTTACCAACAAGCGAAATACCCGATATTAACCTATGTTAACTCGGATATTATCTTAACCAGTGACTTCCTGCCAACGGTTCAACAAGTTGCAAACCAATACCAGCAATTTTTAATTCTAGGAAGACGTTGGAATCTGGATATCACTGAAACCTTAAACTTTCATCATTGCCATTGGGAACAAAATTTACGCGATCGCGTTCATCAATCCGGAACCTTCAGTGGCGTTGGAGCCTTAGATTATTTCGTTTTCCCCAAACCTCTATTTTCCCAACTACCAAAATTTGCCGTTGGACGCGCAGGGTGGGATAACTGGATGGTAGGAGAAGCCCTCAAACAGAAGATTCCGGTCATCAATGCCAGTCAATTAATTACCGCGATTCATCAAAACCACGATTACAACCATTTGCCTGGACATCGTTTAGAAGCATTTCAAGGAACCGAAGCACAACAGAATCAAACCTTTCTCCAAGGTCATTTTGCGGGTAATAGTGCCGATGCGACTGTTTACTTAACTCCTCTCTCTCCCAACCACACCCCTAGAGTTAGTGTGATTATCCCCGCCACCAATGTAGAGAAGCAAGATTTTGCATCTCTCCCTCTGCGTCAAAGCATTAACAGTGTTTACCAACAAACCCTGACTGACTTTGAAATTATCGTCGTTGATGATAGTTTTACGCAGGAAATGCGATCGCGACTCAAAGCAGAATATCCCTCCATCCGCTACATCCATCAACCCTCTCAAGGGATTGTAGCCGCCTTTAATCAAGGTTTGGACATCGCCCAAGGGGAATTTGTGACTTTTTTGAATACCTCAGAGGTATTTTTGCCAGAAAAACTCGCCCAACAAGTCGCTTGCTTTGAACAGAAAGCAGGTTCTTTAGAAATGGTTCTCAGTGCTTGGCAAACCCCTTCCGGCAGTAGGAGTCAGGCCATTAATATTGCAGCCTTTAATTCCGTTTTACAAGGACGGGAAGGGTTGCATGGCGTTCATATTTGGATGTTACCAACACTGTGGCAATTCATCCGAACTAACACAATTCTATTTCGGCGCAGTTGGTTACAGCGTTATGGTGGCTTTAACCCCCAACTCTCTCAACAAGCCGCTACCCTTGACCTGCTACTAAATTTATCCTCAAGGGGGGCGGCGGCGGTTTGTTTAGAACAGCCAACAGTTTGCTGTCGAGAACCCCAACCCTATACTCCTGAAACCATCGCTCAAATGGCGCAAGAGTCAGAACAACTTCTGCAAAACTATTTTTCACGCCCCACCGTTAAACCTTGGATGCGTCCCTTGGAGTCCCAGGCCTATACTCAAACATTCCTCTGGCTAGTACGCTTGATGTCAGATATCGGCAATGAACAGCAGAAAGCAAAATTCCTAGGCTGTTATCATTCTTATCTGAAAAGGAGTTTATCAATTGACACCAATGATTTAGATTCGATATCAAAGTCTAGGTTGGGTTCTGCTAAGCTCAAATAGCTTGCTCAAGTTCTAACAACGCTTCTCCTAAATTCCGATAGAACCATAAATGAATCGGTTCGCCCTGCAATTCCATCCCTTTGCGGTAACAATCAATGGCTTCTTTTAAACAGCCTTGACGATGCAATTCTTGTCCCAGCTCCTGATAAATCTCAGGAGCATTATGACGGTTTTTCAATATCTCTTGATATCGAGAGAGAGGCTCTAAATTAACTCCCTTTTTTTTTTGAATTTACACGACCCATCCCTTCATAAGCCAAATCAAAGTCCGGTTTGAGGCTAATTGCTTTTTGGAAATAAGCTAGTGCATCTTGATAATTTCCTTTCTGTTCTAATGCTTCTCCCCAATGTAAATTAATATCGGGAGAATCTGGATAAATCTCACAAGCGCGGCGATAACAACTAATCGCTTCATCCCACTTTTGAAGCATAGCAAAAGTATGACCTAAAACGTGATAAGCAACGGCAGAACCTGGGTTGAGAATATAAGCTCGACGTAAAGCAACAATAGCATTTTCAATTGCGCCTTGTTGTCGGAGGGTTTGTCCTAAGTTTTGATAGGACTCAAAGGAATCAGGATTAAAATCTTGACTGCGACGGTAGGAGGCGATAGCCTCTTCAAATTGGCGTTGTTTGCCTAAAATTTGTTCTAAGCGATTTTCAATGGAACGCGGATTGGCTGGATTTAATTCTAAGGCTTGCCGATAGGCAGCGATCGCTTCTTCCCATTGATAAAATTGTGCTAACGCCTGGCCCAATTCATCATATAACTCAGCCGAACTTGGGTTCAAAGCACAGGCTTGATGATAGACACTAATTGCTTCTTCCAAGTTATGATTTTGTACCAGTGCTTGAGCTAAACCCCATTGATGCTGACTAGAATTAGGATGCAATTCAACGGCTAGACGATAAACCCTAACCGCTTCTTCCCATTCATTTTGTGCAGCTAAAGCTTTTCCTAACTGCTCATAAGCCTCTGCTAAATTAGGATTAAGTTCACAAGCTCGACCTAATGCTGTTACAGATTCCTTCCACTCCTGTTGGTGCATTAATGCCGTTCCCAAATTATAGTAAGCAGTCGCCGAGTTAGGATTTACCTGACAACACCGACGCGAGAAAGTAATGATTTCATCCCATTGTTCCCACTGTTCTAATAATTTTCGTGCTTTTTCGTAAGCTTCTATTAAATTAGGATTGAGTTGACAAGCACGACGATAATGTTTGAGTGCTTCATCAGTTTGACCGCACTGTTCTTGAACTTTTGCTAATGATAAATAACATTCTGACCAATAAGGATTAATCTCTAACGCTTGATGGTAAGCCGCGATCGCCTCTTGCCCTTGGTTCTGTTGCGCGAGAGCCAGTCCTAGATTATAATAGGTTTCGGCATCCTTGGGTTTAAGCTCTAATGCCTTGTGAAACGAAGAAATCGCTTCTACAATATTGCCTTGCTGGGTGAGAGCAATCCCCAAATTCGTGTAAAATTCATAAAAGTTCGGCTCTAAGGCAATGGCTTGTTGAAAGCAACTGATCGCTTGGCTCAAATGTCCGGCTTGCAGTTCCACAGTACCTAAGCGGTCATAGAACCAAGGGGAATTAGCGTTGAGTTCAACAGCTTTCTGATAAGCTGATCTCGCGTCCTCAAAACTTCCCTGTTGACTGAGAGCTTCCCCCAAGTTATAATAAAGCCAGGGGGATGATGGGTTTTCTTGTATCCCCTGCTCATAGCTGAGAATTGCCTTTTCCAACTGGCTTGTCCGTAACTCTTGATTTGCTGTCTCAAAATGGCTAATGCTCATACCACAACTCTCGATTATTTCTAGGATTCAATTATATCATGTCTGCTAGCATTGAGCGTGTCAACAACTTCTCACAACTTCTTGGAGCAGTTATCTATTTCTATCTACGCTGCTCGGCGGTTAAATCTTACCAGCAGCAAGAAGGATACCAGCAGACACAATAACATTATATTGGTTATGGACACTTGAGGGAAGTTGCAAACAGTCACTCAACATTTAGAGATTGAGATGCCAGTCACTCCCTGGTGGTTACCGTCAAGTTTTTACCCCTCTCTATCCGTTTTTAATAACTTTATATATATGCCCTTGCCTTCGGAATTGCCAGAAATAAAAAACAAACTAGAGCGATCGCAGTCGTGGCTACACCAAATTAAAAGCGAGATGGCATCTTGGGAATCGCTAACAACTCTACCACCCTCATCCCCCTTAGCGGAACCCTCTCGTCAGTCGATGTTATTTTACCGAGATTATGGAGGTTTTACAGGTGGGCACTTAAAGGTTTGGGACTATTTTAATCATGTCAAATTTTCCCATACTTATGCTCCTTTTATTTATTTCACACCTCAAAGCAGTTGGGAACCCAACAATCCTTGGTTAAATTCAGATCAAACCGTTATCTTATCTGAACCCCTAGTAAATCCCGCTCTAATTTTTATGGAAGGATTAGATTGGCATTTCCTTGATGAACACTATAAAAATAATTCACCGATTCCGATTATTAATTTAATTCAGCACGTCCGACACGCCTATCCTGATAATCCTCGTTATTCCTTTCTCAAATATAGATCAATTCGCATTTGTGTCAGTCCTGAAATCAAAACTTATTTAGAAGAAACTCATCAAGTCAACGGAGAACTATTCGTTATTCCCTGTGGATTGGATCTGAGTGAACTACCCCAACCTTTAGATTGGGA
Organism: Microcoleus sp. BR0-C5; assembly: GCF_036705045.1. Lineage (NCBI taxonomy): Bacteria > Bacillati > Cyanobacteriota > Cyanophyceae > Oscillatoriales > Microcoleaceae > Microcoleus > Microcoleus sp. BR0-C5. Next base: position 130,462 of record NZ_JAUBTR010000008.1, on the reverse strand, counting down.
ACAAAAAAATTGTGATATTTTAATTTGCGCGTTGAAAGAACCTATTTTAGGACAACAGTTAAAAAAAGAATTAGAAACAACCGAAAACAAAGTGGAACTTCTCACAGCACAACTTTCCAGAGCAGAATATTTACAAAAGCTAAATAGTGCAAAGATGACGGTATTTCTTCCTAATCAACAAGAAGGAGAGGGGTTTTATCTTCCGGCTTTAGAAGGGATGGCGCTAGGAACACTGGTGATCTGTCCCGACTGTATTGGCAATCGCTCCTTTTGCCTTTCATGGTATAATTGTATCCGTCCAGAGTATCGGGTAGAAAGTTTATTGAATGCAATCCAACAAGCATTACAATATCCTCGAAGTAAAATTCGGGAAATTTTAACCCAAGCGAAACAAACCGCCAATGAGCATAATCTTCTCAAAGAGCGTCAGGCTTTTTTAGAAATTCTCGATAATATTCGGCAAATTTGGTAAGATTGTCTTACCTAAATTCTTTATAGTTTTGATTTACAGTCATCTAAAAATAGAACTCCATAAACCTTTACCTGAAGAAAACCCTTCTAAAATCATGCAAAAATCCAACACCGAACAAAGCGTTTTCATTATCACCGGAATGCACCGTTCAGGAACCTCCTTAACCGCATCTATTTTGCAGAGTGCCGGTATTCACATTGGTCGAAATTTGTTAGGTGCAGATCAGGTCAATATTAAAGGTCATTGGGAAAATATTGACTTCTATGAATTTCACATGAATATTCTTGACTCACAAGGAATCAGTAGTGCGGGCTGGACATTACAGGACAATTTAGAAATTAAGGAAGAATTTATTGAGCGAGCTAAACAAATTATAGAACACAATGCTTTAAGTTCTGTTTGGGGATGGAAAGAACCTCGAACCACTCTCTTTTTAGACTTTTGGGCAAAACTGTTACCAGAAGCCAGGTTTTTATTAATTTATCGCTCTCCTTGGGAAGTGGCGGACTCTCTATATCGGCGAAAAGATGAACTTTTTCAAAGTCAACCAGAATTAGCCATTAAATATTGGCAGCATTACAACCAAAAAATTCTCAATTTTTATAACCAGGAACAAAATCGTTGTCTACTTGCGAATGTTAAAACGATTATTCAATACCAAGCCACCTATATTGATACGATTAATCACAAGTTCAACGTTAATTTAAGTCATCCTGCTCCTACAGCTTACGATCCATCGATGTTGAGAACAGAGGTTTCATCCAATAGTCAGCAACCAACTGTAATTGATTATTACTTTCCTGAAGCCATTGAACTTTATCAGGAACTAGAAGGCAGAGCATGGCATCCTGAACAAACGCCGGATTTTTCTTGGCAAGAATTATTAAAACCGTCTCTCTATCGAACTTGGGCTTTTCAAGATTGGGCGAATTTGCGTCGATTAGAACAGGATAATAAATCCTTGAAAACTCAATTGCACGCACAAGAACCGGAATTGCAAAAATCTCAATCTCGTCAAACTGAATTAGAACAGACAAAAGCCCAACTGAAAACATCAGAAAATCTCCTCGAACAATCTCAATTTCAGTTACATGAAACAGAAAGCGTTTTAGAGAAATCTCAAACTCAGTTACAACAAACAGAGTCCGTTTTACAACAATCCCATGCTCAACTGAATCACAGTCGCAAGGAATTAGAACAGACAAAAACTCAACTTGGTCAAGCTCAATTTGATGTGATGCGTTATCAATCGCAGTTACATCAAACTCAAGAAGAATTAGAATACTATGAACTGCACCGCCAAGCTTGGGAAGAATCGCAATCTAAACTTTATGCAGCCGAGGTAGCTTTAAGTCAATTGATGAATCGGTTACAGAAAACCGAAAAAAGTGAAGAGCGTTTACATATTCAACTACATCAAACTCAAGAAGACTTAGAATACTATGAACTGCATCGCCAAGCTTGGGAGGAATCGCAATCTAAACTTTATGAAGCCGAGGTAGCTTTAAGTCAATTGATGGATCAGTTACAGCAAGCAGAAAAACGAGAAGAACGATTTAACATTCAACGGCATCAAACTTTAGAAGAGTTAGAGCAAACCGCAACTAGACTTAAACAAGAGCAAGAGAATTTTAAAGTGGTAAATCACAAATTTTTACAACTAAAAATAGAGTTAGAAGGAGAGATAAAACAAAAAGAAGCAGAAATTCATCAATGGCAAACAGAATTGAAGCAATCACAATCTCAACTCCACGAACTACAAGGGGAATTAGCTCAAGCTAAAACCTATATTGAGCAAATCACACAACGGCACAAATTAGAGCAAATCGTAGCTGAATCTCCCCAAAAGCAAAGCGAAATCGATTACAATCTGTTAGTTTGGGATGCCTGGAATGCTTACTGCAATGGTCAACTGCCTGTGATGAAGCAGCACCTTCAAAACGCTTTAAAATTAACTAAAACCTCAGCAAGCGAAACAATTATGAATTGGTTAGAGAGTTTTTCTAAATTTTCCGTGGCCAAAGGGTTGGAACTAGATTCGGAAAGTTTAACTAATTCCCTGGAATGGCAACAGTTAATGCGCCAAGTTATGGTGAAAAAAATGACGCCATTGCCTCTGATAAAACATTGACTAGAAACCCCATAAACATTTATCCAAATCTATTGGATAATGAACCTGTAGCCGTGAGGTAAGGGATCTCCTGAGCTTGAGGTGATTGTCAAAATAAAACTTCCCGTGCTACAGGGCAGACAGCCTGCGTGAGGGAGACGCTCACACTACCGTTTTTACCACCAATCCAGGAGAGCCAATCAAACTAAGTTCTGCACCTGAATCAACCAGAATTTTTACTGCTACGGTATTCTGAAATTTCAATAACAACTGGTATTTAGGTTGTCAATTGTAAGATTTTCATATTCTCATTCTGACTGGATAAAATCTGACTGGCTCGACAAACTCGCTTTCAAATATCCGTTCAATTACATCATCTAAACCTGCTCAACTCGGATCGATCGCATCCTTCATCTTTCGATAATCGCGATCGTGACTAATCGCCCCTTTGTTAGTATAAGCTATCCAATCGCCCGATATTTTTTTTAACTCCCGGCGATTAGGTTTATACTAATCATTAGGTGTAGTATATTGTGGTTCCATAATCAAACCACTTTTTTGTATTTTATAAAATCATCTGTGCTTGAGTTAATAATATTTTAAAAAACTAAAAGATACTGTACGCCAGTCGCGATCGGGCTTTGGCACCTCATTCTACTAAATAGAATAAGTTTTGCCCGATCGCCCCAATGAACTCCCAATGAACTCAAGCCGTTGCCTTGCCAAGGATATCAGACTTCAGCCCTCTGAGGATGTTCCCGCAACCAGGTATGATAGATGGGCGATCGCCCCCAAGCCATAAGCCATCGAGCTTAACAATAGATATTACATCAAAAATCAACACACGAAGACGATCGCACTCAAGCGATCGACTTTCCCCGTGCGATCGGGTAAACTAGAAAGGTCGATCGGGTTCCACCCCTGTGCTATTGACTCCGAGGCCAACTTGTGCATTAGAGTGAAGCACTGGACTCGGCACATACAAAATTAACTTAAACTCGATCAAGGCAGTTCACTGCGATCGCCGCTTAAAAATAATCATTTCCTCAGCTTGCTTAAATTCTATATCAAACAAATCAAATACCACCTCTCTGCCCAAAAGTATTTCCTGGCAAAAATCTGTTTGCGCCCAAGCGACAGGCGCAGTAAAAATATGACCATCTAACTCTATTTCCACCTCTCGTAATAAATATTCAATACTGCCACCAACTCCTTCTGCTTTATTATTAATTTCTCCTTCCGCCTTAGCACAGCCTAAATCCCTCCCTAGTTTCTTGGTGATTAAACTGAGTTCAGCGCCCGAATCAACAAGTATTTTAACTTTCACTGCGTTATGAGACTTCATTATTAACTCATACTTAGGTTGCCAATCGTGAGCTTTTAATGTCCTCATTCTCACAGGATAAAAGCGGATAGGTTCTACAAACTCGCTTTCAAATATACGCTCAATTACATAATCTAAGCTTGACAAGCTTGGATCGATACCACTCTTCATTTTGTCATAATCGCGATCGTGACTAATCACCCCTTTGTTAGTATAAGCTATCCACTCACCCCGATATTTTTTTAACTCCGGTCGATGAGCTTTATACCAATCATTGGCTGTAGGATACTCGGGTTCCATAATTAAATCACTTTCTTGTATTTTAGAAAATCATCTATCGTTGGGTCAATGATATCTGTCGCTACAAAATTTTATCAAACATAATTTACTTTTGTCGCGATCGGGCTTTTGTATCCCATTCTACTACATAGGGTAAGTTTTGCCCGATCGCCCCAATGAACTCCCAATGAACTCAAGCCGTTGCCTTGCCAAGGATATCAGACTTCAGCCCTCTGAGGATGTTCCCGCAACCAGGTATGATAGATGGGCGATCGCCCCCAAGCCATAAGCCATCGAGCTTAACAATAGATATTACATCAAAAATCAACACACGAAGACGATCGAACTCAAGCGATCGACTTTCCCCGTGCGATCGGGTAAACTAGAAAGGTCGATCGCATCCCCGTGCCATTGACTCAGGGCATAACTATAGCCTTTCTCATAAAGATGGACTACGCCGAAACCCTGTGTTGTCAAGCTTTTGAAGTTGAACAGTGTACCTCCTCTACCCAAGAACCGCTATAATGTTGACCTCACTCTCACTGAGGATGACCCATTACTAAACTAACGATAAAAAAATAGTTACGGATAGACGCTATGACAATCGAGCAAGACGATAATTTAATCTTGGCGATCGACCATTCGTGTTCTGATGACTGCGGACTCAGAATCCAAGGATGGATTGTGAGCAAGCAAGAAGGAATGCTAGATGAAGTATCAGTGTGCGTGGGAAATACTTGCGTACCAATTACTACATGGTATCCCCGCCCTGATGTGGCCGCAGCGTTTCCCCAATACTACAGTGATAACTGTGGTTTTGTTGTGAACCTGGATGATACCGACAAAGGTCGAGTCATCTTTGAGGCTAAAATTCAAGGAAAAATATTGACTAAAAGCGTAGCCATAGGTGAAAAAATAGAGGCTCCTCATAGAACTATTGTTACAGAAGAAAATGAGGTGTCCAAGCAATATTTTAAGCTCGATCTAGGCTGTGGGTCCAACAAACAACCAGGAACTTTGGGGTTAGATATCATCAATCAACCAGGAGTTGACTATGTAATAGATTTGCAGAATGAGAAATTGCCATTTCCCAACCGGAGCGTAGATTATGTCTACTCTGCTCATTTCTTGGAACATCTGACTCCACCTGCACCCATACCTATATTCCAAGAAATTAACCGTGTTTGTACTGAGGGAGCGCATTTAGAGTTTTGGACACCCTTCATGTGGCACAACGCAGGATTTATTTTCGGACATACGCAATACTATAATGAAGATCACTATATGCACCTGTGCGTATGGTTCTCCGAGTTTTGGGAAAAAGGTCTTGGGGCTAGATGGCTTCTCAAGGAATTCGTATACGTTGTAGATCCAGAAGTTTTAACAGAACTGTACAAGAACAAAGTTCAACTTGAATTTGCTATCAAGTATTATAAAGGTGTTGTGAAAGAATTTGGAGTTATAATCGAAGTTCGTCACGACTATAAAGGACAGACTATATCTCCTAAACGTACCTTTACTACAGAGCGGCATAAAGAACGATACCTGCTCAACTATTTTTCCAAAACGATTGATGAAAACGAGTTGCAGCAAGCAATTAATTGGTTTTCTGGCTCTGAATAGAAAAGGTTTGGCCGATGAAAAGAGGTCGCTCATTTAAGATAAAAATTTGAATGCTTTGAGGTATGTAACTGGTCAAAAAACAAAATGAGAAGTATATCGGGTGCATTGATAAATCTCGCTCTGAGGACTGTGCAATAAATATTACTTCAAAAATAGGTAAACGAAGACGATCGAACTCAAGCGATCGGATAACACCCGCGATCGAGTAAACTAGAAGGGGCGATCGCAATGTCCCCAAACTAATTGTAAATTCACTTAACCTCTAGCAAAACGCAACTGTATGGAAGTCCTCGATTCTTATATAAAGTTAGCACCGAGTAGCCAGAACGCACTGAATATTTTCCAAGGTGAGTGGGCATCTCGATTTGCCGGGAATTCGTCATTAGTAGCTGGAACTGTTCCACTGTTTGAAGATAACCGCATCACCTGGGCTGTTGACCAATTAAAGGGAGTTCAAGGCAAGGATATTGTTGAACTCGGACCACTCGAAGCCGGACACACTTATATGCTGGAAAAACTTGGAGCTGCTTCAATTACAGCAGTTGAGGCAAACAGCCGCGCCTACCTAAAATGCCTGATAGTTAAAGAAGTGATGGGACTGCAAAAAGCACATTTCCTGTACGGCGACTGTATAGAATACCTGCGAACAAGCCAGAGGAAATTTGATGTTTGCTTGGCTAGCGGTATTCTTTACCACATGGCTAACCCCGTTGAGCTAATTTCTTTGATTGCTAAAGCCTCAGACCAAGTATTTATTTGGACTCACTATTACGACGGCGATATTATCCACAACCAACCTCACCTCAGTCCCAAGTTTACGGCGCAAATAGCGACTGAGTACGACGGATTTAATTACACAGCATACCGCCAAGAATATCAAGTGGCGTTAGAGTATGCAGGCTTCTGCGGAGGTAGCAGCGCCTTTAGCCACTGGCTGAGTCGCGAGGATATCTTATCATGTTTGAAGTATTTTGGCTTAACTGACATTCAAGTCAATTTTGAGCAGATCGACCATGTTAACGGGCCATGCTTTGCCTTAGTAGCGATGCGGTCTTGATAATTCCCAATGAATGCTAATTTTTAGTAGAGGTGGGTTTTACCAAAGATATATTGGCTAGGTCAAAAGATAAGAAACCCGCCCTCCCGCGAACCCCACTCAGTTTAAACTGATAATTTGATATTTGTATATAAAAAGTAATCGCAGATATAAGGATGATACGGCTATGAGCGAATTCCACATGGATCGGCAATTGCAAGAGGAAGGTAATCTAGAAGAAGCGATCGCTGCTTACCATCGGAAACTTGAGCTAAATAGCGACGATCCCTGGACACACCACCACATGGGAGAAACCCTCGCGAAACTGAATCGATGGGATGAAGCCGTCACCGCCTACCGTCATGCAATAGAACTCAAACCAGATTTTTGTTGGAGTTACCACCACTTAGGGGATGCGCTAGCACAACAGCAACAGTGGGAAGAATCCGCTACAGCCTTCCGCCGGGCGCTTGAACTCAATCCCGAGCATTTTGGAACTTACGTGGGACTAGGTAATAGTTTAGCAAAATTGGGTCAACTAGATGAGGCGATCGCTGCTTACCGCCGTGCAAGTGAGTTGAACCCTGATGCTGATTGGATTCATTCTGCCTTGGCCAATGCACTGCAACAGCGAAATCAGTCCACTTTAGCAGAAGCGATCGCCTCCTACCGCCACATTATAGAACTCAATCCAGACAACGTAGAAGCTGATCACAATCTTTTGCAAATTCTACCCGATAACTGGGAAGTCTGGTTGCAGTTAGGAAATACTTTGGTAGAGCAGGGAAGACTAGATGAGGCGATCGCCACATATCGTCGTGCCCTAGAACTGAATCCTGAAGCCTATGAATGTCACCATCAGCTAGGAGAAGCTATCTATCAGCGGGTAATGGAAAACCCAGAAACCTTTTTTTCTCAATACAATCTGGCTAAGAATCCTCATAAAGACTACCAACTATTTGACCCAGAATTACCGTTCGTCTGTTTCCTCAATGACCAAGCCTTTTTGCAAGCTACCGCCCACCTGGATGATGCTACTTATACAGTGGAATGGTACAGAGTTTATCTAAGACGGTTTCTTTCGGAAGCGGAAAAACAAGGTTGCATTAATTGGCTACAAACTCCGGGTCATAGTCGGGAATTGGGGTTAAAAGTTTGGCGAGAAACCTTAGCAGAATTTCAGAATTTGCTAAAGCGTTCCTTCACGATAGTTGGTTTAGAAGAGGCTGTAAAATTTTATCATCGTGCCCTTGAATTGTCTCCCAATCATCATTCTTCATACTATCGCTTAGCAGAAGTGTTTACAGAACAGGGAAAACATGAGGAAGCCCTCGTTCTTTACCATCAATTAAGTCTTAAGTTAGCCGAAGCGGGTGAGATGGCAGAAGCAGTAGCCTGTTTTAAACAAGCCACTCATCCACCCCTTAACGAAGGAAAGATGTACGAGATGCTTTGGCGAGGATTAAATCAATTAGCTCCCCTAGAAGCCTCAGATTCCTATTATCCCACTGACCTTAAACCAGAAGCTATTGAACAATACTTCACTCAAACCAGTCAATATACTATTATGAACCTTTCGAGTTTAACCGAAGAGAACAAAGCTCTCCTAGAAAAAGAGGGATTTTTACTAGCAAATTTGCAGTTAATTGCTAAAGATAATCTTACCTTAGAAGAAATATATATTAATTATTTTTCTGATGATACAAATACTAGGCTTTCTCAACAATTACCCAAGCAAACTAATTATCAATTTATATATCAATCCCATTTAAATCAACCTAATTTTTATCAGCAAAATATCGTAGAAACAGGCTATATTTATTCATTTTGTCCGGTGAGTGGTCAGGTTATTAGGTCAGAACAATCTTTTTACGATGTAGCATGGCTACCCATGATGAATTATCGGTTTGTTGGAACTGAAATTTATTATTTAATCGTTGGACACTTTTGGGGCCCAAAGATGTTTATTTATTTTCCACGCTTAGAGCTAATTATTCACCTCAATCCATTTCTCCAAGGTTCTGAACCAGCAATTATTAACCGATTAAAAGGCTATATGGTTAGTTGTTGGCAACACAGCCTCAAATATATCTCAAAACCCCAGAAAAAAGGCGTAGTGGCAATTTTAGGCTTACTGACGAACATAGGACACTATTTTTGGAATGAAGTAACTGGACTTCAATTTTTGTCGGATAATGGTCTTTTGGATAAACTCGATAAAATATTAATCGAACAAAATGAGTATTTTAATGTCGCTGATGCTTTCCCCGAAATTGCTGACAAGATCATCAGAATTTCGGATAAAAAAAGTATGTTTAAGGCTATTATTGAAAATAATTATTTAGCCGTTAGAGTGACCAATGTTTTTGTTAGAGAAGAATTGGCCACTAGGATGTATGATGGTTCATTAAAAAGGTGTTCTCCACAATTCTTGGCTGAAGTAGATGGGGCAAAAAATAAACACTTTCCTTTGCTGTGGTTTGGTCTTCGCAGCCATGACAAATCTTGGGTTTCTCAAGTAGAAGGAATCGTTAATATTATCAAAAGTCTCGCGGTGGATTTTCCTGGTCTAGGAGTTGTCTTTGATGGTTGGTCTCGGATAGAAAGAGAGGATGAGCGTGGAGAGTTAATGATTGCTAAGGATAAAGCCACGGAGCAAGAAATTTTACAAATTTTACCACCTGATATTCAGGCTTATAGTACAATTGGTAGCATGAGCTATGAGAAAGTTGTCTGGGCTTATGCTATTGATTTATATGTTATACCACTTTCATCAGGAAGTACCGCCGTTTCCTGGATTGCTAATAAACCCGGTGTGATGCACGCAAACAGTTCAATAAATACACAACATCTGAGAGAACAAGTAACTTATAGTCGCGAAAATGTCGTACCCCCGGTCTTTGTACCGGTTGAGTCTATCGTCGATGAACAAGCTTCACCTTATATTTTATCAGTAGGCTGTCAAAATTATGATTTCGATTGGAGAATTGTTTACAATGAAACTCTGAAAATTATCAATTCGTTGAACCCGAACAGATATTAATTGTTCGGGGAAAGTAAAGGCAACAAATATCAACTTTTATTACGCTCATAAACAATAACTACTCAGAGAAATTTAGAGTCTGTGTCGGAAAACTTAACTCCTAAAAATTGTTAGCCCCCAAAAACGAGAGTAAGATGAACTCAGAAATTACTGTAACAGAAGTCAACAAGGCAAACCAACTGCAACAAGAAGGCAAACTAGAGGAAGCGATCGCTGTCTATCGCGGATTGACTGAAAAACTTTACCAGCAGTTAGGAAAACTCCTATCACAACAAAAAAATTGGAATGAGGCGATCGCCACATACAGTCGTGCCCTAGAACTGAATCCTGAAGCCTATGAATGTCACCATCAGCTAGGGGAAGCTATCTATCAGCGGGTAATGGAGAACCCAGAAACCTTTTTTTCCGAATATAACTTGGCCGAAGTTACCCATAAAGACTACCAACTATTTGACCCAGAATTACCGTTCGTATGTTTCCTCAATGACCAAGCCTTTTTGCAAGCTACCGCCAACCTGGATGATGCTACTTATACGGTCGAATGGTACAGAGTTTATCTGAGACGTTCTCTTTCCGAAGCGGAAAAACAAGCTTGTATTCAGTGGTTGCAAACTCCGGGTCACAGTCGGGAACTGGGGCTAAGAATTTGGCGAGATGATTTAGAAGAATTTCAGAAATTGTGGAAACGTTCGTGCATGATCGTTGGTTTAGAAGAGGCTGTCAAGTGTTATCGTAGTGCCATTGAATTATATCCCTGTCATCACCCCTTCTACAAGGGTTTAGTAGAAGCTTTGACAAAACAAGGAAAACGTGAGGAAGCAATCAGTATATATCATCACCTAAGTCTTCGTTTGGCAGAAGCCAACCGAATGGATGAGGCCATAGCTTGTTTCCAAAATATTCCCAAGATTCTATTAAGTAACGCTCAAAAAACATACGATTTAATATGGGAGGGACTAAATGGATTAAGACCGCTTGATACAGTAAATCTGTATTACCCATCTGAAATTAGTCAAAATTCAGCATACGAATATGTTGTCAATAGCAGTCAATATACAGTTGTTAATCTTTGGACTTTAAATGATTCAGATCGCTCGCTTTTAGAAAATCTCGGTTTATCTATAGAGAATTTAGGCTTGATAAAGCAAGAAAATATTGCTTTGGAGGAAATCTATATCAATAGTTTTGATGACCACCAAGGATTTCAGCTTTCAAGAAATGTAAAAAGACATCCCAAAATGTCTCGGTATTTTCAGTGGGACAAAGCTATTAATCTACAGCAAAGCATAGTAGAAACGGGTTTTGTTTATTCAGTCTGCCCTTTCACTGGTAAAATTCTGCGATCAAACCAGTCATTTTATGTTGAGCCATTTATATTATATCGTTTTGTGGGGAAAGAAGTATTTTATTTAATGTATGGTGATTGGATGGGAACTAAACAGTGTATTTATTTGCCTAACCAAGAGCTGATGATTGTTTTGGACAACTTTCCTGGGGGCAATTTTACGGGTGTAATTAATTTATTCAAAAGTTATGTTTTGAGTAATTGGCAACAATTTAAAGCCTATCTTTATCAAGAAAAAAAAGTGGTTTGTGCTGTTTTAGGTATAGCTTATAATGTAGGGCATTATGTCTGGAATGAATGCTCAGGAATTTACTATTGGTATAAAAATGGAACCCTCAATAATATTGATAAATTCTTGGTGGGTTCCCATGAGTATATTATGGTTGACGACATTTTCCCAAGCATACCGTCCGATAAAATCATCCGCCTAGATAGCTGCTGTACTGAGGTTATTTTCAAAAATATTATAGAAAATAATTTATTCGCAGTCCGACTCACAGACACTTTTATAGAAGAAGAACTAGCCAAGAAGATATATCATAGTTCTGTTGCAAAATGTTCTCAAGATTTTTTAGAAAAAGTAGAAATGGCCAAGAAGCACTTTCCTTTACTTTGGATTACACTTCGGAACTATAAAAGAACTTGGTTTTCTCAAATAGAAGGTACAGCCAACATTATTAAAAGTTTGCATACAAACTTTCCTCACTTAGCTGTTGTATTTGATGGTTGGTCTGTACCTGAAAGAGATAGAGAAAATGCCTCTAATGAGACCCATATCGAGGCATTAGAGAAAGATTGTTTACAACCTATCCTCAATCTCCTTCCGCCTGAAATTAAAACTTACAGCACCATTGGTCATCCCATTTATGAAACCATTGTCTGGGCTGAAGCAATCGACCTGTATGCAGTACCATTTGGAACAGGAATGACTTTTGTAACCTGGATAGCAAGCAAGCCTGGGGTAGGTCATGGAAATAAGGCTTACTATGATGCGGTTGAAGACTCATTTTCACCTGTTTATCGAGAAAATGCTGTACCGCCAGTGTTGATATCTAAAGAATATATCACTGAGGATGAGAATAACCCTGATGCCATGACTCGCAATTATGATTGTGATTGGCAAGTGATTTACAACGAGCTCATGCAAATCTTAGAAAACTTGCCAAAACGAGTCTAATTTTGTTATTTTCGCTTTAACCAAGCCCCTGGCCAGTGAGTCACATTCTCTGTCAAATCGCTCTCGCTAAACGGCCATTTAGGTTGCTCCAACATAAACTCAGGATGCTTTTCTGCAAACTCAGCAGCCGCCGCAGTAGGATGATCCCACTTCCACTCAGGATTCCCGCGCGGCACATCATCCAAATCCTTCATAATCCCATCCGTGGCAATTATATAGGAGCCTGGTGTCACCAAACTGCAATAAGCATCTAACTCGTCAGCAACGTGCTGTTTTGTGTGACACGAGTCAAGACTCACCAAGACAGTCTCCCCTGGATTAACCAGTTTTTTAACTTGCTCTACAATAGTGGTATCTGTAGAACTGCCTTCAACTAAAGTAATGAACGATGACAGTTCGTGTTCCTCTATAGCCTTGCGATTGTGGGGGCGAATTTCAATATCAACTCCTACAACCCTACCCTTGCCCATTGCTTTAAAAAGGCTAGCGTAATAAATCAGGGAGCCACCGTGAGCCACCCCGGTTTCAATAATTACATCGGGTTTAACCTGATAGATAACTTCCTGAATCCGAATCATGTCTTCAGGGAGTTGAATGATTGGTCGTCCCAGCCAACTGAAATTGTAGGTATATTTTTGATTCCAGCCTAATTTCACCCAGTAGTGAGAAAGGAGTTCAAAAGCTTCCTTAGAATAGAGCGGGATAGTTTGACACTCACCGTCTATTTCTTGAATCAATTTTTGGGCATCTGTATCTAGCGTTAATTTCATGATTTGTCCTAGTTATAATTGTATTTAGGTAATGAATCTTAGACACCATTTTTTGAGGACAAAAGCTGCTTTTCCCACCAGATTATAGCTTGCCTTAATCCGATTTCCCAATTAAACTTTGGTAGCCAACCCACCTCATTAGATAAACGAGTCACATCAGCCACTAACAAAGGTGTTTCTTTCGGAGGCGACGGAATAGCACCTAACTGCACTAAATCCGATCGCCCGATTATATCAGCTATTTTATAAACAACATCTTTAATCGCGATCGGCTGTCCAGATCCAATATTAACAGCTCCTGTCACCTCACTCTCCAAAAGAGCCACAAAAGCATCAGCCACATCCTGTACATACAGAAAATCCCGGATTTGATTACCGTGAGAGCAGCGAGCAGGCTCTCCCTTTAACAGAGAAAGAATGACTGAAGAAACCAGCCGATTTGGGTACTCGTAAGCACCGTAGGGAAAGAAAATACGTCCCCAAGCACTGCTGAGGTTTGTCGTCTCGGAATAGGAATTCACAATCTCCTGCAAAGCTTTTTTACAAATACCGTAGGGAGTATCTGGATTTCTCGGCGTTATAAATTCCGAGCAATAACCATACTTCCAATCATACTCGGCGCAGGTTCCGCCCATCACTAATCTCTCGCCACCTTGCTCTCGAAATTGCCTCAATAATTCCAAACTTGCCTGCACCCACAAAAAGTTATCTTCAGATTTCCAATATTGACCGGGTACAGTATAACACCAGGCAAAGTGCAACAAATGTGTTGGCTTTACTTTACAAACTAGCTCTTTAATGGATGTATGATCTAACAAATTGGCCAGATGCCACGTACAGTCAGAACTTAAAGTCGGCAAAGTCTTAGAAGCGACAGCATGAACCTCGAACCCGCGTTCCACCAGCGTCTTGATCGAGTGTCTGCCAACAAAACCCCCTGCCCCCGTAACCAGGACTTTTTTCATAGCACAAAATCGGGAAAATTGCGATCTTTTTCCGAAATTACGCGCTGAGATATCTCCGGCCAATCAATACTAAAAGTTGGATCATCCCACCGCACTCCCCTTGCTAATTCAGAATAATAAAACTCCGACATCTGGTAAAAAACTTCCGTATTATCTGCCAAAGTTTGACAGCCGTGAGCCATACCTTCAGGAATATATATCATCTTACGATTTTCGGAGCTTAGCTCTACTGCAAACCACTCTTTAAAAGTAGGAGAATCGGGACGCAAATCTATAATTACATCATAAATTTCCCCTTTGATACATCTAACCAACTTCGCTTCCTCGTGAGGTGTAGCCTGATAGTGCATCCCCCGCAAAGTACCTTTCTTCAGGTTAAAAGAAATATTGCACTGCACTAGGTTAGGATTCAAGCCCCACTCTGTAAACTCCTTTTGACACCAACTGCGGGCAAAAAATCCCCTCTCATCTGCTACGGGTTCTACCTCAATAACATAAGCTCCCTTAAGCTTTGTTTCAGTAAATTTCACGAAATTACCTCCACTTGAGGAATCAGCACCACAAACTTACCTCCCCACTCGCGGATATAATCCATCTGACTTACTATCTCATCCTTGATGTTCCAAGGTAAGATAGCCAAATAATCCGGTTTAGCCTCCCGAATTTTATCTGGATGATATATCGGAATCTGAGTTCCCGGCAAAAACAAACCCTGCTTGTGCGGGCTTAAATCCACCGTATAATCAATCAAATCCGTGCGGATACCGCAATAGTTCAGCAGCGTATTAGCCTTCGCCGGTGCCCCGTAACCCGCAATTGATTTGCCCTGATTTTTGGCATCAATTAGGAAACTGAGCATTTGGCGCTTCGTCGACTTAACCTGTTCGCCAAATCCTACATAAATTTCAATCTGATTTAGCCCTGCTTGCACTTCCTTAGATTTCAGTTGGGAAATGCGATCGCCAACTGCTATACTCTCAAAATCCTCATGCCTCCCGTAAATCCGCAGAGAACCCCCGTGCGTCGGTAATTCCTCCACATCAAACAAAGTTAAACCGTGAGTTGCAAAAACTTTCTCAACCGTCAACAGGGAAAAATAAGAGAAATGCTCGTGGTAAATCGTGTCAAACAGATTGTTTTTAATTAGTTGCAATACATGAGGAAACTCCATTGTCAAGACGCCGTTTGGTTTCAGGAGAATTTTCATCCCCGCCACAAAATCATTCAAGTCAGGCACATGAGCCAACACATTATTTCCCAACAACAAATCAGCCTGCTTGCCTTTTGAAACCAACTCTTTAGCCGTTTCCACGCCAAAAAAATTGACTAAAGTTGGAATCCCTTTTTCCTCAGCCACCTTAGCTACATTTGCAGCCGGTTCAATCCCCAATACGGGAATTCCTTTGTGCTGAAAATACTGGAGTAAATAGCCATCATTGCTAGCGAGTTCAATTACCTGACGGGTTTCGTCAAATCCAAAGCGCTCCACCATCAAATCAGTGTAATTCTTGGCGTGCCGCAGCCAAGAGTCTGAATAGGAAGAAAAATAAGCATAATCGCTAAAGATGCTATCCGGGGATTCAAACTCTTCTAACTGCACTAAAAAACAATTGCCACAGACATAAGTATGAAGAGGATAAAATTTCTCTGCACAATTCAGATGCTGTTGAGATAGAAAAGCATTCGCGAGCGGCGACATCCCCAGATTTACAAAAGTATACTCCAATGGGTGACTGCAAAAACGACATTTAGATGGCACAGAATTAGCCCCCTTTAAAAGTTTTGAGTTTTGAGTACGGTCAATCACACGCTGATGACACAGGGATTTTCATCCATCAAAAATTGTTCATACCACTCGATTGTTTCTTTCAACCCTTCTTCTAGAGGATACTTAGATTCCCAAGCGAGCATTTTTCGCGCCTTATCTGCCGAGAGGTACTGATGTTTGATTTCATTCTTGGCCCGATTCAATACGACTGGCTCTAAATGACTCTTACCCATCAATTTCAAAACATTATCTACCATTCCCCGCACAGAAATTTGCAACTCGTTGCTGAAATTAAATGCTTCTCCCAAAATTTCTTTCCTATCCATCTGCTCCGCCAAATGGAGATAAGCTAAAACTCCATCCTTCACATAAAAATAGTCCCGGATAAAAGTGCCATCACTGCGGATGACTACCGGCTTGTCTCGTAATGCCGATCGAATTGTAGATGGAACTATCCGATTAAAATTCAAGTCTCCGCCGCCGTAAAAGTTGCCGCAGCGAGTAATGCACACGGGCAAACCATAACTGACGTAATAAGCCCGACTGATTAAATCAGCACAGCTTTTAGAAACATCATAAGGGTGTTCTCCTTGCAGCGAAGTTGTTTCGCTATAAGGCAACACTAGCTGGTCTCCATAGGCTTTATCGCTGGATGCTATGACAATTCGAGTCACACCACCGACGCGGCGACAAGCTTCTAGAATATTCCAAGTACCTTTAATATTCGTTTCAAAAGTTGCAACAGGCTCTCTATTTGCAACTCCCACAATTGTCTGAGCTGCTAAGTGAAACACCGTATCGACTTCATACTCATTGATTGCTCGTTCTACCGTTGGCAAATCTTCGACACAACCGCGCACGATATTAATTTGCCGATACCACTCTCCAGCATAAAGTCGGGATTGTGGCACCAAGTCACGGACTAATCCCGTTACCAAGGCTCCTCTTTCCAGCAACTCAGCCACTAACCAGTTACCCAAAAGGCCTGTGCAACCTGTCACCAATACCGATCGATCGCGCCAAAATTCACTCATTCCCACACCCTCCAAGGAGCCTGTCCATTATCCCAAAGTTCGTTCAAATATTTATACTCGCGGTAAGTATCCATCGCAAAGAAGAAACCTTCGTGGCGGTACGCCATCAATTGTCCCTGGGCCGCTAACTGCTCTAGTGGCTCTCGCTCAAAAAAACAATCATCCCCGCTCAAAGCCTCAAATATGCTGCGGTGAAGTACCAAAAATCCCGCACTAGCCCAGCCATCTATTTGAGGTTTTTCCGTAAATTCCAGAACTTTGCCTTGGCTGTCCACATCTAAAATACCATATCGGGATATCGGACGAACTGTACTAACAGTTGCCAGCTTACCATGAGCCTTATGAAAATCCACCAAAGCTCCAATATCGATATCAGCAACTCCATCACCGTATGTCACCATAAAGGTATCATCAGTAATGTATTTCTCCACACGTTTCACCCGCCCTCCAGTCATAGTGTCCGAGCCAGTTTCCGCCAGTGTCACCTTAAAATCTTGCTCGCGATGCTCCTCGTGATAGGTAATCTGATTTTGGCGACCCAAGCAAATAGTAAAATCATTATTCATAGCTTCATAATTCAGGAAATACTCCTTAATCATGTTGCCGCGATAGCCCAAACACACAATAAAGTCCCGGAAACCGTAATGGGCATAGGTCTTCATAATGTGCCAGAGAATCGGATGCCCCCCCACATCTACTAGGGGCTTGGGACGAAATTCTGTTTCTTCTCGGAGACGTGTCCCCAAACCGCCGGCTAGTATAACTACTTGCATTGTTTCACATCTTGAAAAGGGTACACAACCGCTGATAATTCAGAACAGGTATTTATTGCAAACAAAGAGCTATCTTTTCTGAAACACTCTTCAAACCTTACCCATCCTCGCTTCTACCATCATCCGCACCACATCTGGCATTTTATACTTCGCCTCCCATCCCAACTTTTGCTTCGCCTTACCCGGATTTCCCCTCCCTACAGCAATCTCCGTCGGTCTGTAGAGACTCGCATCGTTTACTAAATGTTCCTGCCAATCCAAACCCGCAGCAACAAACGCTGTCTGCAAAAACTCCTCCAAAGGATAACTTACGCCCGTAGCAATGACATAATCATCCGGTTCATCCTGCTGCAACATCAAATACATCCCCTCCACATATTCCGGCGCCCAACCCCAGTCCCGCTGCACAGAAATATTTCCCAAATGAAGTTTTTCGGAACTGCCCGCAGCAATTCGGCACACCACAGATACAATCTTTTGGGTGACGAACCTCTCCGGGCGCAGTGGCGACTCGTGATTGAACAGAATACCAGAACACGCAAACAAATTGTACGCTTCCCGATAATTTGCTACTTCCCAAAATGCCGTTGCTTTAGCCACCGCGTAAGGACTTCTGGGGCGAAAGGGCGTGTTTTCATCCGCTGCACTGCCTCCGGTATCCCCAAAACATTCGCTAGAACTGGCATTATACAGTTTAATTTTGCCCCCGGTAAACCGAATTGCTTCTAACAGATTTAATGTGCCTGTCGCAATGCTTTCGAGGGTTTCAACGGGTTGTTCAAAAGACAAGCTTACGGAACTTTGACCTGCTAGATTGTACACTTCGTCGGGCTGAATTTTCGCTAGCACTTGCAAGACGCTGCGAAAATCGTTGAGAGACATGGATTCTAGTTTTACTCTGTCTCGGATGCCCAAACGGGCTAGGTTTCCGAAACTAGACATTTGGGCGTCCCTGGATGTGCCGCAAACTTCATAACCTCGATCGAGCAACAGTTTAGCTAAATAAGCTCCGTCCTGACCTGAGATACCCGAAATTAAGGCTTTTTTCATATCACATTTTGTTTTCCGAACTATACCGTAGCTGCTGCTATTTTTCCAGCTTTGTGAGTTTTATAGTCGTAATTTTTATTATTTTTAATATTTGGGATTTTTCGAGGAGTTACCAGAGTAAGTTTAAGCGCTTACTACAAACAAATTTCAGGATTTACGCCCGGAGGCTAAAGAAACCGGGTTTTTCACCGATATTAAGGGTTTCCACCAAATATTTGGGTGAAAAAACCCGGTTTCTGCCCCCCTGTGCGATCGCTAGTCAGCTATAAATCGACTCAAAAGTAAAAAATGTCAGCATTTTTTACCTTCTGCCGAATGACTAATGCCTTCTGCCTTCGGGTACTAGGCTTCCCACCTTTCGGCGACCAATTCAGCCAAGTCAACCACGCGCTGACTGTAGCCCCACTCATTGTCGTACCAAGCCAAAACCTTTACCATGTCGCCATCCATCACCAGTGTTAAGCTGGAATCCAGAATCGAAGAAGCATCATTTCCGCGATAGTCGCATGAAACTAAAGGCAAATCGTTGTACTCCAAAATCCCTTTCATGGAGCCAGAGGCAGCCTCTTTGAACACTTGATTTACTTGCTCGGTAAAAGTCTTTTTCTCTACCTGAGCCACAAAATCGACTACGGACACATTGGGAGTCGGCACGCGCATGGCGATACCGTTTAACTTGCCCTTCAATTCTGGAATCACCAAAGCCACAGCTTGGGCTGCTCCGGTAGAAGTCGGCACAATATTCATTGCTGCCGCCCGGGCCCGCCGCAAGTCGCGGTGGCTGGCATCCAGCAAGCGCTGGTCGCCAGTATAGCTGTGGGTAGTGGTCATCATGCCTTTGACGATGCCAAAATTTTCGTGCAGCACTTTCAGTACAGGAGCCAAACAGTTAGTAGTACAGCTAGCATTGCTGATGACTGTGTAGTCACTGTGCTTGTAGTTGTGGTGGTTGACTCCCATCACATAAGTGCCAACTTCAGAACCCTTGCCGGGAGCGGTAATTAGCACTTTTTTAGCGCCGGCAGTGATATGCTTCGATGCACCAGCTTGGTCAACGAAGACGCCGGTCGCTTCAATAATCAGATCAATACCCCAATCTTTCCAAGGCAAGTTTAGCGGGTTGCGATCGCTCACGCATTTAACTGTCTTCCCATTTAGGGTAAGGGAATTTTCATCCGCACTGATGTCCACATTCTTCAACGTTCCCATCATGGAATCGTATCTGAGCAAGTGAGCATTACTTCTGGGATCGGAAGTGTCATTAATAGCTACCAACTCTAGCTGGCTGTTTTCTCTGCCCAGCCAGCAGCGCGCAAAACTGCGCCCGATACGTCCAAAACCATTGATCGCGACTCGAATCACTTTAGTACCTCCTAACGATGGCAGCCCTTAGCTTAGGCTTAAATTTTGGAAAAATTTAAGAATTGACTTATGAGACAAGATCATATCGCAAAGGTCGATCCTTTCTAACTTTTTGTGTCGATCAAAAAAGCTTGAACTTTTCTAGAAGGCTGAAATTGCAAGGCAGAAGGCATTAGGCTTTCTGCCGCTGGTTACTGGTAAAGCTGATGGGCTGCAATATAAGTCCCGACAACTTCCGGGACTAAGTAGCGGAGGTCGATCCTTTCGGCGCAGCAGCGGCGGATGTGGCTCGACGAAATCTCGATCGCACGCATGGACAGCACTTCCCAGCGAATTTCCACGTCCAAAAGAGCCATTTGTTCGGCAACTCGTCGGCCCACAGCATTCGCCTGAACCTGCATCCTGTCCCCCCCGGAATCGAGGGGTTTTCCACCGGGACAATCTCCCCACTCGGACAGTCCCCCCATCTCCCCGCTTTCTGCTGTCACTCGATCTCCGTGACTCGGACGTGGGGCCACCAACCAGTCGCACAACCCGGCAATTTCGCCGCACCGGTGCCATTTGGGAAGACTAAGGAGTGCGTCACTACCAATAATCCAGTACCAGCGATGATCGCCTGGATACAATTTTTGCAAATACAGCAAGGTGTCGATCGCAAAAGAACTGTCGGAGGGATTTGCCGACAGGGGCGAAATTACGAAGTCTGGGCGATCGGCGATCGCCAAAGCCAGCATTTCCCGCCGCTGCTCAAAACTTGCCAAATCCGGGCGCCACTTGTGAGGAGGAGAGCGATCCGGTACCCAAATGACTCGATCGAGAGCAAATTGACTCGCAGCCGTTTCGGCTACCAAAACGTGACCCCAGTGCACCGGGTCAAAAGTCCCCCCCAAAATCGCTATTTTCCCCATATTTCCCCAAAATCAGGATTAATACAGACATCGCGCCAATTTTATGTTTATACGCTTTTAACCATAAGCTCGTTTATGAGAAAACCCTCGCTTTACATTGGGGACAAACCCCTGGACGACCCTAGTTTCGACGATCGTCCTGGACGCTGAAACCGGTTTTTTCAACCCCCTTAATTCGTCCAAACCTTCAATAAGACTTAAAAAACCCGGTTCTGAGCGTCGGAGTGGGTTCGGGACTGGATGATTAACCTTGCCAATATTAATCCCAACTTGTTTTGAGTGCGCGATCGACCGCCTGAGCATTCGTTTGTTGGCGGTCTAAAAAGTTTTGACGGTAGATATACTTATCGCAGTGTTGACACTCCCGGGCCTAAAGGCGTGGGGATTCTTTGTTCGCAGATCCAACTTGCTCAGACAGGATTGCTCCAGCCAAAGTAGAGGTCGAATCTCCCAAAGCGTTCGAGTCTAAGACCCAAGTTCCGGTATGCCCTACCGTACTTAATGCTAATTTCAGGATATTAACAGCGGCATTCCCTCTGTCCATAACAAGTCCACATTCACAAGCATGGGTTCTTACAGACAGAGATTTTTTAACTATTGCACCGCAGCTAGAGCATTCTTGAGATGTATAGGCTGGGTTGACAGCGACTGTCACCCTCCCAAACTTCACTCCAAAATACTCTAACCACTTCCTGAACTGATACCAACCAGCATCATTAATCGACTTAGCGAGACAGTGATTTTTAACTAGGTTTTTAATCCTCAAATCGACCTAGGCGACCAAATCGTTAGATTGGGTAACGCAACGCGCTAGTCTCTTAGCGTGTTCTTCACGTTGCCTGCTTATTTTGAGGTGTGATCGCCCTAGTCGATTAATGGCTTTCTTGCGGTTGGCAGAGCCTTTCTTTTTGCGAGAAACATGGCGCTGTCTAAATTTCAACCGTTTTTCACTCGTTCGATAAAACTTGGGGCTAGGTTCGGCGTGACCATCGGAGTCAATATAGAACTCTTTGAGTCCTACATCTAAACCAATCGTCTTACCTGTCGGTACTGTATCTACTTTGTTGTCAGCACTGATTAAGAACTGAACGTAGTAGCCATCAGCGCGACGTATTAATCGCACTCGTTTTATTTGATCGAGCTGGTAGAAGTTTAGATCCCACGTCCCTTTGAGTTTGAGCTTACCAATGCCTTTCTTGTCGGTGAAAGTGATTTGTTTCCGAGTTTCATTAAGTTTCCAACCGCTAATCTTATATTCGACAGAACGACAGTTTTTCTTGAACTGCGGATAGCCCTTCTTTCCGGGAACAGCTTTTTTGCAGTTGTCGTAGAATCGAGCAATCGCAGAATAAGCTCTTTCCACTGAAGCTTGGCAAGCGCTAGAGTTCAAGGCTTTGACAAAAGAAAACTCTTCTCTCAATAATGTGCTGTGACGATAAAATTATTTCTGCCCCACGCCTCGGTTGTCGATCCAAAAACGGATGCACTTATTCCGAACGAACTGAGCAGTTCTGATTGCCTCGTCTATTGCTACGTATTGATTTGGTTTTCCTTTAGCCTTGAACTCTAGGACAAACATTTTACGTGGGAAATCGTTACGTTAAAATGTTAGCACAAAGCCGTCCTAAAAGGACGGGGCTTTAGACCCCATTTTTTTGTAAAAATTTTAAGGGCTGCCAAGAACGTCCATCGGCTTCTCGATCAAAACCAATGATTTGGTTTGATCTATGACTTTGCGACTATTTCGACTAACTGCATAAATTGTATACATACAATAAATTAAAAATATATACTATAGCTGCGATCGTGTCAATCTCTGACTCTCAAGAAAAAATGACCGTAGGAGTAGATAAATGACTATAAAAGGAGCGAAATTTTGTTGTTCGTGGTAGTGTTTGTAAATCCTTATGGGTTTTACCCTCAATCTTGGTAGAAAGGTTGTGGGGCTTTTGCTGCCGTATCCCAGCACAGCAGGCGGATAGAAATAGAAAGAATGCAGGAGTATGCAACCACCCAAAATTAGTCTATTGGCACAGGCCCCAGACCGCGTTTTCTCTTACCTGCAATTTTCGAGCTGTGACTGTTCCGGAAAACTACTCGGTACTAAGTCATATAGGATACAAGACAAACATCTCTACAAGTCCCTCAAATCTAGGGACGCGCAGAGAATTTTGTACAAAATCTCTAGCGAACTGTATCCTGAAAAAACAATTCTTGATATGATATCGCGTGTTATTGGCGTGGTGTGGTGTGTGAGGAGCAAAGATGCCGAGTTCTGTTGATTTTAGCGGTAGACCATTTCATTTCATCGGCATTGGTGGGATTGGGATGTCAGCCCTTGCCTACATTCTAGCTAAACGCAAGTTGCCTGTGTACGGCTCCGACATTAAATCGAGTCACATAACCGAGCGCTTGCAAGGAATGGGAGCTCATATTTTTTGGAGTCAAGACGCCAGCAATTTTGAATTATTTCAAACGACCCTTAACGGTAGCAGTCCCGACTGCGGGCAACAGGAAAGGGCAGTATCCTCGATCGCGGGTACGGTAGGGACTTCTGTCGCGACAGCCAAAGCTCTGCAATTGAACGGCAACGGTTCAAGCGCCCAAGCAATTCTGGGATTGCCTCAAGTAGTATGTTCGACGGCTATTCACCCAGCCAATGCCGAATATCGAGCTGCTTTAGATTTGGGCTGTCCGATTTTTCACCGATCGGATGTGTTGGCAGCGTTAATTCAAGATTACCAAAGCATAGCCGTAGCCGGGACTCATGGCAAAACTACTACTAGCAGCTTAATCGGCTTCATGCTGATGGCTGCGGGTCTAGACCCGACCATCGTAGTAGGAGGCGAGGTAAATGCTTGGGAAGGCAATGCCCGTTTGGGGGAAGGCCCCTACTTAGTGGCCGAGGCTGATGAATCCGACGGTTCTCTCGTTAAGCTGGTAGCCAAAATTGGCATAGTAACGAACGTGGAACTGGATCATCCAGACCATTACGATACCCTTGACCAGGTAATAGACACATTTAAGGTGTTTGCCCAAAACTGTCAAACGTTGGTGGGCTGCATTGACGACCAAATCGTCAAAGACTGCCTTCACCCTCATGTCAGTTATAGCTTGCAGCCGGACAGCGGTGCTGACTATACGGCTTCGGACGTGGAGTACGGGGCCGAAAGTACCAAGGCCCGGATTTGGGAGCGAGGAGCTTTCCTGGGGGAAATGGAGTTGAAGTTGCTGGGCACACACAATCTCAGCAATGCACTAGCTGCAGTAGCAGTGGGCCGATTGTTGGGGTTAGAGTTTTCGGCGATTGCCAAAGCGATTGCTGGCTTTGAAGGAGCTCGCCGCCGTTTTGAGGTGCGGGGTTTTCACAATGACATCCTGTTTGTGGACGACTACGCCCACCATCCTAGCGAAATTCGTGTCACCTTGGCGGCTGCTCGCTTGCGGATCGAAGGTAGCGAAAAAAATCCCAAATCCCGAAGAGTGGTTGCAATTTTTCAACCCCACCGTTACAGCCGGACTCTGACATTTTTGCCAGAATTTGCTCAATCTTTTGGGGATGCTGATTTGGTTGTGGCTTGCGATATTTATAGTGCTGGGGAACCGAATTTAGGAGAAATTAGCGGGCAGCAGGTTGCTGATTTGATTGCTAAAGAAGGCCGAGAGGTTGAGTTTGCGCCTTCCCTGGAGTCAGTCACTAAGTTTTTAACCCAAAATCTGCAACCGGGGGATTTGGCTCTGTTTTTGGGTGCTGGTAATCTGAATCAGATTATTCCAGAGGTTATGGCTTTTTATCAACAAGCCGATCGCCCCGATTAGCTCGCGAACTGAGTAGAGTTGATCGACATTATGGCGTGGCACATTGTGCCGAAACTTCTGTCGGACGGCTCGCTCAAAGGGGCGACATAAGTTAGCTAAATGGATTTTCAACCACGTCTTCGAGCGAAGGTATTTTTAAGGATTTTCAAGATGGTGACTATCTCGAATGACTCCTCTGTTAAGGACTATCGACGAGTGTATTCTCCTATTGCTTTGCGGGGAACTGATTGCAAGATTAACTCCCAAGTTTCGCTGGCGGGCCTGACTTCGTTCCGAGTCGGGGGCCCCGCCGAGTGGTACGTTGCTCCCCGCAGTATGGAGGCTTTGCAAGCGACTTTTGCCTGGGCACACGATGAAGGAGTGCCGGTGACTCTGCTGGGTGCGGGTTCTAATTTGTTGGTGAGCGATCGGGGTTTGTCCGGTTTGGTCGTCGGCACTCGCTACCTGAAACAGGTGAATTTTAATCCAGAAACCGGTCAAGTTACAGCGGGGGCGGGGGAGTCAATTCCCCGCCTCGCTTGGTTGGCGGCTAAACGGGGCTGGAAAGGTCTAGAATGGGCAGTCGGCATACCGGGTACGGTGGGAGGGGCTGTGGTGATGAATGCAGGCGCTCACAGAGGCTGTACTGCTGATATTCTGGTCAACGCTCGCGTCCTATCCCCCGGCGGCAAGGTGGAAATTCTGACTCCCCAAGAGTTGGAGTACCGCTACCGGACTTCGATGCTGCAAGGGGGCGATCGGCTAGTAACAGAAGCGACTTTCCAGTTACAGCCGGGATTCGATCGATCGCAAGTAATGGCAGAAACTAATGACCATTTCAGCCAGCGGCGGACAACTCAACCTTACCACTTACCGAGCTGTGGCTCAGTCTTCCGTAACCCTGGCCCCAAGACGGCAGGTTGGTTCATCGAACAAGCGGGACTGAAGGGATATCAGATCGGTGGCGCACAAGTAGCTCAGCGCCATGCTAATTTTATTCTTAACTGCGGGTCGGCAACGGCCAATGATATTTTTCAAGTGATCCGCCACGTTCAACAGCAAGTCGAGCAGCGGTGGTCGCTGTTGTTGGAGCCAGAAGTTAGAATACTGGGAGAGTTTCCCTTCTAAGGCATCATTGAAGTAATACGGAAACGGCAGACTGCCAGCCCACACACCATCAAAAAGTAGTTATGACAAAATCAGGACAAGGATTTGGCTTCGGCCTGGGAAAAATGAAAGAACTGACTGAAGCTTTCAAAAAAGCTCAGCAGGTTCAAGAAGGAGCTAAAAAGCTCCAAGAAGAGTTGGATGTCATGGAAATTGAGGGAACTGCCGGCGGCGGCTTGGTCAAGGTTTTTCTCAGCGGCAACCAAGAACCCCGCCGCGTGGAAATCTCACCGGATGCCCTCGGTGAAGGTGCTGATGTGGTTTCTGAACTCGTCACGGTGGCGATGCAGGATGCTTACGCTAAGTCTACGATGACGATGCGGGAGAAAATGGAAGAACTCACCGGTGGACTAAATCTCCCCGGTTTCGGTTAGTCATTAGTCATTAGTCATCAGTCAATTGTCAATTGTTGACTGTTGACTGTTGACTGATTAAACTTTCTGGAAAACCGCTATAGTAAGGTGCGTCGCTGCTCCATGTTCGATGGAACTTGCAGATTGACTCTGAAAGCGACGCACCCTACAAATTAGCACTGTTGACTGTTGACTGACTAATAACTAATAACTAATAACTAATAACTAATAACTACTAACTAATGACTAAATTATTGTTTGTCTGCCTCGGAAATATCTGCCGATCGCCCTCAGCAGAAAATATTATGAATCACTTAATTGAAAAAGCTGGTTTGAGCGATCGTATTAGCTGCGATTCTGCCGGAACTGCTAGCTATCACATTGGCAGCCCCCCTGACAGGCGGATGGCATTGGCAGCGAGGAAGCGAGATATTGAATTGTTAGGCGAAGCCCGCCAATTTACCAAGAAAGATTTTGAAAATTTTGATTTGATTCTGGCCATGGATCGCGACAATTATCGCAATATTCTTGCCCTGGATGCCGCTGGAAAGTATAAAGATAAAGTGCGGCTGATGTGCGATTTTTGCCAGAAATACGACCTGAAAGAAGTGCCAGATCCTTACTACGGCGGCCCGGAGGGATTCGATCGAGTAATTGATTTGCTGCACGATGCTTCCGAGGGTTTGTTGGAGTACGTTGTCAGTCAGGAAAAATTAAGAGTTGGCGGCCAGCAATCACTTTAAAAAAGTGCCTTTTTCCGCCCGAATATTAGCAATACTGTAGGGGGGACAACGCTAACAAAACTCGTAACTAGGGATATCACAGTTGTTCCCGATCCCGCTCCCAAGATGATACTGGGTGACAAAGAAAAAGTTAAACTTGTCAATACAAAATGGGGAGAATTGATACTCAAAGCAGCAATTGGCAACAAAATAGATGGATACCAAGGCATTAGCCAAGGTGTAGCAAACAAAAACAAAGTCAGAGTCGTCCATCCTATATCTGATACCAAATTAATTTCCGAATCTTTTTTGCGGAATAATGATTTAATTAACGTCCCTGCATAGTAAACAATCCAGCTTAAATACACAAAATATTTGAGGAATGATAGAAGACTTTCCCGAGTTTCAAGACTTACATTTGGCAAAAAATTCAGAAATAAAGTGATCGCATGGTGAAAAGATCGAGCGGTCGCCCCGGCGGTTCCCGGATTTAAAAGACTTCTCCAAGCTGAAACTGTTGGCATAAATGTATGAGTTATCACCGCGATAATTAATAAATAAAGCAAGAATGATGCTGCTAAATCTTTCCACCGACGCTGCTTGCAGAGGAAAGCCAAAACTAAGGGAAACCAAATTACAGGTAAGGTTTTTACTAGAAAACCCACCCAAATTGCTAAAATGGCCAAAACATAACGTTGGTAATAAATACATCCTATTAACACAATCAATGTATTGGCCAGCAAAACGTCAAGATGAGCATTAACTATCTGCTGGTTCAAGAGCATTGGATTGAGTAGATATGCCATTGCGATCAGGCTGCGGTTCTCGGAATTTTTCAGTAATCGCCAAATCAAGTAAGCATTGAGTGTATGTACGCATAAACATATTATTTTAAAAATATAAACTCCCACTAACGGGCTAATTGGTACTGCAAGTGCTGATACCGAAAAAAAGAACATAGAAACCGGGCCGTATGTGGAAGTTTGAAACCAGTGGATGAACGGCGACAAGCTAGAGACAAAGCTAGCGGACGTATTCAAGTAAGGATTGATTTTATTTAAGCTCATGACTCCGTAATGCAAGTAAATATAAATGTCATTACTTAGGGGATAAGCTATGAGGGCAAGTGCCAGGAAGGGGATGGCATACTTGCAAATATCTAGAAAGGTTGAACCTACGTGTTTTTTTTGAAATAACCAGATAACATACACAACGAGTGCTATCAAGTAGGAACCGTTAATTATAAGTCGGATGAGACTGAAACCGCTGGTAGGGAAATCGTTATAGTTTTCTCCACCCTGTAAAACGCTGTAATACTTGGTGATTCCCATGGAGGTCATGGCCATACAGAAAATTATAGAAGCTGCAGCATTAGCAGCTTCTATAATTTTCTGATTTTTTAAGTAATTGTTGACCATGATGTTATTTATTCAGCGTGGTAAGTGCAGGTAATTTTCTTGCCCAGAGCATTTGCGGTTATCTGACTAAATGGTGTTCCATCGCAAAGCGAACGAGTTCTGCTCGGTTGTTGCTTTCTGTTTTTCTGAACAAGCTGCTGACGTGCTTTTCGATCGTTCGAGGGCTGAGGTGGAGTGTGGAGCCTATTTGAATATTAGAAAGACCTTCTGTCAGCAAATCTAGCACTTGTCGCTCTCGCTGAGTCAAAGTCGGAGCATTTTGGCTGGGAGATGCACGCGCGGCGGAGCTATCCCGTAGGGAATCGCCTGTGTTTGACTTGTGATTTAAAAAATCCGCTTCTGGCTTGCCATTGGCTCTGCTGGGTGCCTCTGTGGGCGTCGGTTCGGGTTCCGGGGAACGAGAGGGGGCCTGAGCGATTAGAGCGTAGCGATCGAGCAAAGAGCGAATAACCGCCCCTAACTCTGGGAGTTCAAAAGGTTTAGCCAGATAATTGTCGCACCCCATCTGATAGCCGCGAATCCGTTCCTGTGTGCTCGTGCGTTCCGTCAAAAAAATCACCGGCAGCAAGCGGAAAGCGGGACGAGTCCGAACTCGCCGGACGAATTCGTAGCCATCCATCTGGGGCATTGTAATGTCGGTAACAATCAAGTGGGGCTGAAATTCCTCTACCAAACCTAAAGCTTCTTTGCCATTCTCCGCAGGGATTACAGAGTATCCGGTAATTTCCAGATAATCGGTAATCGACAAGCGAGTCGCGAAATCGTCGTCAGCAACCAGAATCGTCAAGGGCATGAGGGGAATTTAAAAATTAAACCTTAAAAATTAAAAGTGACTAATTTCACTTTTAATTTTTAATTCTACTGTTTAATTCTGTTTATAACTTGCAGTTAAAGTAGCAGGCTGCGATAATTTGCCCTCCAAAGCTACGCCGCGCCCGTTGGCTGCCAAATGCCGCAGAGTTTTGTAAATTGTCTCGATTTGCTCTGATCTTCCTGCTTTTTTTGCTAGTTCTGCTACAGACAGAGGTTTTTGGGCGTCTTTGAGCACTTGCAGTACCCGTTGCTGCAAGTCCAATACAGCAGCGGCTGCTTTTTTGCCTGCTTCGACGCCCGGTTGGTGATAGGCATTGACATTCACCAAGGAACCGTAAAAACCTACTGCTCTTTCGTAGAGGGCGATTAATGCTCCTACTGTCTCCGGGTTGACTTGGGGAATTGTGACAGTAATGGAATCTCGGTGATTTTCGTACAAAGCTTGTCGAGTTCCCTGCAACAAACCCGACAAATAATCTCCTGAAGTGACGCCGGTTTCTACTTCTGGGGAAATGCCTTGCCTGTCTTGCAAAACTTCGATAAATGTTAGGAAGAAATTCGGCACGCCGTCTCGCAGTTGCTGGACGTAGGCGTGTTGGTCGGTGGTGCCTTTGTTGCCGTAAACTGCGATTCCTTGATGAACTGTGTTGCCGTCTAAATCTTCCTGTTTGCCGATCGATTCCATGACTAATTGCTGCAAGTAGCGGCTGAACAATAGCAGTGAATCTTTATACGGCAAAACTACCATATCTTTTTCGCCACGTCCGTTGCAAGCAAAATACCAGGACATTGCTAACAAGGCGGCGGGATTATGTTTTATTTCGGTGGTTCTGGTAGCTTCGTCCATGACTTTAGCGCCGTCGAGCATCGCCTGAATGTCGATGCCTTGCAAAGCTGCTGGCAAAAGTCCTACTGCTGAGAGTTCCGAAGTGCGTCCTCCCACCCAGTCGGCCATCGGGAAGCTGGCAATCCAGCCTTCGGATTTGGCTAATTTGTCTAGTTTGCTGTCACATCCAGTGATGGCAATTGCTTGTTTGGCAAAATCCAGTTTTTGGGCGGCGAAGGCTTTTTGAACTTCGATCATGCCGTTGCGGGGTTCGGGGGTGCCGCCGGATTTGGAGATTGTAATTACTAGGGTGCTGGCGAGTTTGTCTTTAATTTTGTTGAGGACTCGATCGATCCCGGCGGGATCTGTGTTGTCGATAAAATGTATTGCTAGGGGCGGAATGTCTGGGGATAAAGCTTCGGCGACAAATTGGGGGCCCAGGGCCGAACCACCGATGCCGATCGAAATTATGTCGGTAAATTGCGGAGCAAAGGGCGGTTTAATATCGCGGTTTTGAACTTTATTGACAAATGTTTCGACTTGTGCTATGCCTTCGACTATTTCTTGTTTTAATTCTGGAGTGGGAGCTAAATCGGGGTTTCGCAACCAGTAGTGGCCCACCATGCGGTTTTCGTCGGGATTGGCGATCGCACCTGCTTCCAAAGCTGCCATATCTTTGAAAGCTTTGTCAAATTTGGGCTTCAGTGCTGCTGCGAAAGCGTCGTCGAATCCCATGCGGCTGATATCGAGGTAAAGTCCCAATCCCTCGTGATAGTAAAGCCAGTCTTGATAGCGTTGCCAGAGTGCTGCGGCGTCCATAGGAATTCTCTACAATTTTTTGAATGTTCGATCGGCGTCGTCAGGAATCCACCAATTGTAGTTTAAAACGATCTGATGTACGGCTTTTGCAGAATCCCAATAAATTTAAGCATTAGTCGTCTGAAGGCAGCCGGAGCCGAAGGCAGCCATAGCATTCGGCAGAGTTAAACAATAAAAATATGAGTTGGGCAACACTCTTAGTAGGTAGATCCCTCATTAATGGTCACACCCCATAGATAGATCGAAGCGGCACAGAGATTTAACTGTGGTCGGCGTTGGCGTTTGGGCCCTGGTTTCACAATATTCAAATTCGGGCGATCGGGATGTGTAAAATAGGCATTGCGGTCAGGTTAAATATACTTTTAGCTGTCACTCAATAATCAGCTAAAAGTATATTTAACAACGGTCAACTATCTGAAGTGTAGTATAATATACAGATATTATAATTTAAGTGCGATCGACTATGCTTGCTCTATCTCCCGAATTAAAAGAAAGGTTAGCAACTCCGCTCAAAATCGGCGATTTTGAAGTTAAAAGCCGCGTCCTGCAATCGCCCTTATCCGGCGTTACCGATTTGGTATTTCGTCGCCTGGTGCGCCGCTACGCGCCGGATTCGATGATGTACACGGAAATGGTGAACGCTACGGGTTTGCACTACGTGAAGCAACTGCCGAGAATTATGGAAGTTGACCCGAACGAGCGCCCGATTAGCATTCAATTGTTTGACTGCCGGCCGGATTTCTTGGCAGAAGCGGCGCAGAAAGCAGTGGCAGAAGGAGCGGATACTGTTGATATTAATATGGGCTGTCCGGTTAACAAAATTACTAAAAACGGCGGCGGTTCTTCCCTGCTGCGAGACCCGGAAACGGCCGAGGCAATTGTACGGGCTGTTGTGGAAGCGGTAGATGTTCCTGTCACCGTTAAAACTAGAATCGGTTGGACTGACAAAGAAATTAATATTTTGGAATTTGCGAAGCGGATGGAAGATGCGGGAGCAAAAATGATTACCGTGCACGGCCGCACTCGATCGCAAGGTTACACCGGCCCGGCAAAATGGGAGTGGATTCGCCGAGTGAAAGAAGTTTTATCGATTCCAGTTATTGCTAACGGGGATATTTTTTCTGTGGAAGCAGCGATGCGATGTCTGGAAGAAACCGGCGCAGATGGAGTGATGTGTTCGCGGGGAACTTTGGGCTATCCTTTTTTGGTGGGAGAAGTTGATTATTTCATAAAAACAGGTGTAGAAAAGATAGCTCCGACACCAATTGAACGGCTCGAATGTGCTAAGGAACATTTGCGGGCTTTGTGGGAATATAAAGGTGAAAGCGGTGTTTGCCAAGCGCGCAAGCACTTAACCTGGTATGCTAAGGGTTTCCCGGGCGCTGGGGAATTGCGGGGCCTGTTGGCTGTGGTAGAAACGGTTGAACAAGGTTGCGATTCGATCGATCGGGCGATCGAGCAATTGCCCGCATAAACCTTACCCGCAGATGTCAACTAGGGATTACAGAAACAAAACCCACCTCTGCGGGCTAAGATTTAAGACACAGTTAAAAATTTGTGTGTGGGGGAAAGCATGGATTCCTTAAAAGGGCGAGATTTATTAAGTCTGGCAGATTTAAGTATTGACGAATTAAATTATTTGCTGGATCTAGCATCCAGTTTAAAATCGGGAATGGTCAAGCTGAAACGCAATAAAGTTCTAGGCTTGTTATTTTCCAAAGCTTCAACGCGAACGCGGGTAAGTTTTACGGTGGCCATGTATAAATTGGGAGGGCAAGTAATTGACCTTAATCCCAACGTTACACAAGTCAGCCGCGGGGAACCATTGGTAGATACAGCAAGGGTTTTAGACAGATATTTAGACATTTTGGCGATTCGGACTTTCGAGCAAAAGGACTTAGCAACTTTTGCCAATTATGCGAAAATTCCTGTAATTAATGCGCTGACAGATGACGAACACCCATGTCAAGTGCTGGCGGATTTAATGACAGTAAAAGAGTGTTTTGGCAAGCTAGAAGGATTGACCCTGACTTATTTGGGCGATGGCAATAATATGGCTAATTCGCTAATGTTGGGCTGTGCAATGACGGGAATGAATGTCAGAATTGCTTGCCCTCAAGATTTCCAGCCGAATGCTGAGATAGCGGAAAAAGCTAAGAATATTGCTAATGGAAAAACAGAAGTTACTGTGACGGCGGACGCAGAAGCTGCTGTGAAGAATGCTCAAGTGATTTATACTGATGTTTGGGCGAGTATGGGACAGGAAGAGGAAGCAAAAATCAGGATTCCTTTGTTTGAGCCCTATCAGGTAAATGAACAATTGCTGAAGTTAGCAGATAAGAATGCAATTGTATTGCACTGTTTGCCCGCACACCGAGATGAAGAGATTACTGATGCAGTAATTGAAGGCAGTCAATCGCGCGTTTGGGATCAGGCAGAAAATCGGATGCACGCTCAGCAAGCTTTGCTAGCAAGCATTCTGGAAAGCGATTAGGCTTGTAGTAACGACTTCAGTCCTTAAAGATGTTGTCAGTAAATATGTCGCCAGTTCGCCAGTCCGCCAGGGGTTTAAACCCCTGGCTCAAAGCTTAAGTCGGTTAAAACCGACTGCGACTATTAGATTTATTGTATCGATTTTTTAGGCGAATAAAATTGCCGATGAATTCAAAATAGTTGGCGGTTTTTACCAACAGATTAAATGCTTGCCTCTCTATCTTCTCTCTCTGCGCCCTCTGCGCCCTCTGCGGTTAATAAAAATTATTAAGTTCGCAGCGCGCACCTATGGCATAATTGGTGGCAACATTGCCAGAATTGCGATATTGAAAGCAGGAAATTCCAGCGGTGAAATGCTCGCGCTTTCTCCCAGAATAACCTCGCTTTGATACCCATCTTCCGCAGGTTCTCGAAAAACGTGCAGTTGTCTTTCGTTGACATTTAGCACCCAATAATCGGCAATTCCCGATCGCGCGTAAGCTTTGGCTTTAATTTCGCGATCGAAAGTTAAGCTGCTGTCTGCCACTTCGATAATGAGATATACCTCTGAGGGAGTGGGATGGTGAGTCGCATAGTCAAAAGGATCGATTCTGACTACGGCGATATCCGGTTCGGGTTCAGAATTGTCATCAAGGGCGATCGGGCTTTTATTATAAACAGCAGCCTGATTTCCCACAAGATTGTGCAGCAGGCTAGCAGTGCGTCTAGTGGCGGAAGCGTGAACAGTTCCTTTTGCACTTAATTTTATAATATTTCCTTCAATTAATTCGAGTCGTTCTTCTGGATTAAAAATTCCGATTTCTCCCAGCTTGTGATACTCTTTAACTGTCCATTTACGGAGCGTGAAAGCAGCTTCTGTTGTTAGCATATCTCGATTGATAAATTTATAATTTGATGTGGGATGATTTTATTTTAGCTTATGATATTAACTGATTTAACTGGTTAACTGGTTCCCAGGCTCTGCCTGGAAACCGATATCTAGAGGCTCTGCCTCGCAAGCTTTTATCGAAATTGGAGGCAGAGCCTCCGGATATGCGTTACCAGGCAGAGCCTGGTAACGAGTAAAGCAGTTAAGATGCTCCGAGATTGATTTTGGTGACTTCACCGGCGACAACATTAACTGTTTGTTGAATTTGACTTCCGTCAACTTTCAACAGATAAGTTCCCGGAGAAAGCTCGATCGCCCCAAACCATCCTTTACCATCGGCGCGCAGTTGACGCACCTGGCCAGCAGCATCGATCGACTGCAATGTCAAGCTCGCACCGTCGCAAGTTTGAGCGCACCGCTGCAAATTTCCGGCGATCGCACCTGTAGTCGGCCGCGACTTCCAAGGCATATCGGGAACCGCTGCGGTTGTCGCCCATACAGGCTGAGTTTCATAGGTTTTGCCCGTCGCAGCATCAACGTATTGACTCGGCTGCGACAGCGCGGTGTAAAACAAATCGTTGCTTTGGGGAACGTATTTCCAAGGCTGGCGGGGCAAATCACCGCTACCGCCCGATCGCAGTTCCACATTCGTGTACACGTTGCTGCTAGCGTAGGAATACAGCACCGTACCGGCTACGTGATTCCCTTTCGCAGAAGGTTGTTCGGCGCGGCGAATCTGGCCTAGAGTGTCTTCGATGTAGTTGAGGTAATTGCCGGGGCCGATCGCAATTTGGCGGTTGTACTGGTGGTCTTTGGCGAACTCAATCCAGTGGTCATAAGCGAGTTTTTGCGATGGTTTGTACTCGCGCTGGTAAGTCATCGGCATCGCCATGTCTACGATCCCTTCCTCCAGCCAAGCGCGCCAATCTTGCAATACTTCTTTGTAAGGCTGCGTTTGATACCACCCTGCATCGTTTTGCGGGCCGTCTCCCCAGGCGATCGTGGCGGCGGTAATTTTAACACGCGGTTTAATCGCAAGGCTTTCTACATAAAGCTTCCGCACTAAATTTGTCACCTGTTCGCGCCGCCACTGCATCCACGCGGGATCGGTGGGTGCGGGTTTGCCCGATCGACCTGTTTGCTGATTGAAACGGGCGATCGCAGTCGGATTGTAGCCCCAAGTCGGCCCGCCGTAGCGCACATAATCCAACTGTACACCGTCCACATCGTAGCGCTTCAGCAAGTCCAAATAGACGGAAACAGTATAATCTACGGCGTCTGGATGGCCGGGATCGAGGAAACCGGGTGATTCCCCCCCGTAAGTCAGCATTGCCCAATTGTCGTTTCCTGGGGCCGAAGGCCCGTGTTGTTGCCAAACGTGACCAGCGGGAAGTTTGCCGCCGGAAACCACCGGCAGCGTCACCATCCAAGCGTATACTTCAATGCCTGCGGCGTGGGCTTTATCAATCAAATCTTGCAGGGGATCGAAACCCGCAGGAACGTTGGGATCTAGAGTGCGGGGTTCGATCGCACTCGTGTAAAAAGCATCGCCACGGCGGCGGACTTGGGCGACGATCGCGTTTGCATTTGCCCGCTGTGCGTCTGCGATCAATTTTGTGACTTCTTGAGGCGTTTTGAAGCCGGGGTTGAAGGCGTCCACCCAGAATGCGCGAAATTCGGCGGTTTGGGTTTGCGGGGGCATAGTTGCGTTAGCGCGGTTTGGGAACCAGTTTGATAACCAACCAGGAGTCAGCAGAAAACTAATTGTTAAGCCAATCAGGAACAAGCTTGACAAAAAGAATATTTTGGTATTTCGCATCAGAAGTGTGTGAGAGAGCGTTTAACAGT
Organism: Microcoleus sp. BR0-C5; assembly: GCF_036705045.1. NCBI lineage: Bacteria > Bacillati > Cyanobacteriota > Cyanophyceae > Oscillatoriales > Microcoleaceae > Microcoleus > Microcoleus sp. BR0-C5. Next base: position 94,298 of record NZ_JAUBTR010000008.1, on the reverse strand, counting down.
CCTTTACGGACTTTTGGTTTGAGCGTCCGCTTGACATTTTCGCACAATGGTACATTAATTGGGCCGATCGGTAAATAGTTGAGTAATACCGCTGGGAGAGTCTAGAATGAGATTAAAATTGACCTCGGCAAAATGGGCGATATTTTCCGATCTTTCAATATAGCGGTTGAGCCAGTAAATTGAATCCGCTACACCACTTAACATAGTTTTACAGGCTAAATAGGGTTTTAATGATTTTCATTTTGGCTGTATCAATGCCGCATTCAAGTTTGGTAATTGGAGTTAGGCTTTTCCACTTGCCTTTATTCGCGGTGAAGATAGCATCGGCTGTTTTTTCGGCATCAATATTTTCAAAGCCGCCTATTTTATTAGTTGATAAGTAATTGAGGCGATCGAAAATTTCATCTCTTGATGCACGTTTCACACTAACCGCTTCAGGAGGTGGCGGTGGTGGTGGTGGTGGCGATATAGAAAACACTTTAGTAATACAATCTAATCTCGCCTTACTCAAACCACATGGTAGCTTAGTCAGAGGGATAAAATCTGACCATTGCTCCCGGTTAGAAGCTAAAATTTTATTGGCAGCTTCAACTGGTTTTACATTCTTCCACTTCTGTTCTTTAACTAAGTATTCAAGTGCAGCTATAATAGTATCTTTTGATGCTGTACTCAGATTGACTGTGGGATTTGCTTCTCGCGCTAGAATCTTCGCTTGTTCAATATTTGATGGTTTTGGGTCAATGACAATACACCATACTAAATCTAATTTGGCTTGTTGAGCTACAGCATAGACAAAGTGATTGCTCACAACTTGATACTGATAGTCGCCTGTTTCTTTAACGATAATCGGAATCCAATTGCGATTACCTGCTTGCAATACGGCTTCGGCGGCTCCGGCAATGATAAACTCTGACTCAGAGCAGGGTTCTGCTGACTCAATTTTAGATAACTTCAAGTGCATTAACTTACCAATGTTCTCAGAATTACTCATACAAAAAATACTCCTTCGCTAATTTTAAGTAATATTCAGCGGCTTTTTTGTGTTGAAAAACCGCTGGTTTTCGAGAAAAAGCTGCACTTGAAACAACTTCATATTCTGGAACATTGAATATAGTTGTGTCAATCACTGTTTTGGTAGATTTAGGCCAATAATAGGGTAACAAATTAGGATCGAGAATATAATTCTCTCCTTTCTTCAGTGTAAGAATTGCTTTAATTTCTGCATTGGCTCTTTTGATAGAAGCCTCTGTTTCTTTATGTTTATTAAAAAATATCGGCAAGGCAATAGGGCCACCGTCCTGCCTAAGCTTCTTAACTTCAGGTAAGAATCCTTTAATCACTTTAGCAGCATTCTTTAAAGATGAAAAGTTATTGTGTTCTGTTGGCATGAGGATTACATCGGAAGCTATCACACAGCTTTTACTAAAAAAAGTCCAGTTCGTAGGTGCATCAATTAAGATGTAATCATAATTACGAACAAAAATTTCAAGCAAATCTCGCAGCCTTGCTGAACCTTTCTCAATTTGTGCTTCATAATCATAAGCCATGAACTTCGATAATCCTGAATCAGATGGGATGACATCAAATACCTTAACTAATAGACCTGCTTTATCCTTCAGATTAAATGCTTGAAGAGTTTCTTTAACATTCAATGCTTCATCAACCAGGCAATCAGATAATTTGACTTTTCCCTCCTGTAAGCCTAATGAATCGGTTAAATCTCCTTGTTGTGGGTCGAAGTCAACAACAAGCACTTTTTTGTGCTGTTGTCGAAGAATCGCAGCCAAGTTGATTGTCGTTGTAGTTTTTCCCACACCTCCCTTATCATTATAGATGCAAATTGTTAAAGCTTTGGGTGGGTTTTCCAGCAAGTTCTTAATTTTAGTAATTATCTCAATAATATTATCTTTGGTTATCCTCATGCAGTCAGTAGCCGGCAATACGATTTTACCATGTTTACGGAATAACTGGATATCTGTTGAGTTAGTGATCATACCCCATTGAGATGTTTGGCACTTAGGAGCAAGAAGATAACCTGTTATCTGTTCTTTAGCTTTTTTGTACGTGGGAGTACCTTCTGCTAAATTCATGATTGCCTTTCCTGATACTCTCCCTTTAACTTCAATGATTAAGTATGGGTTAATCTTAGAAACTGAAAATTTATCCTCATCGTGATTCTTGCGAGCAGCAAAATCAGCAGAGCCCTTTCCTGTTTTAAACTGTTGTACCCACTCATCAGATGTGAATCCAAGTGCATTTAGAAGGCGTTTGACAAATCGATCTTCGACTTCGGGCTCTTCGGCATTCTCTGAAATACTATCTAAAACTTCATTCCAGTTGATAGTTGTCATCATTTACAGTTAGATACTTAAGTAAAATCATAACGCTTGGTTTGAGTTTGTGTCATCGTTAGCTACCTCCCGCTCTAGCTATATGAACAGTCAACATACTTTTGGATAAGTTATATATTTTCTAGTGCGCTTGACATTTTCGCACATCGGTGGAATTTTGGGCGAAAATAAACTGAACTCGCGATCGCACTTTTCTCAAAAAATGATAGTACCGCACTTTCAAACGCTAGCCCTTCCCGGTAACAGCTACTCAACTGCAAGCAATTTACTCGATCGAGTAGATAGCTGGCGCCAAGAAGCAACCCGAAAGTTGCAGCAAAGCCAGAGAGGAGAAAAGGGACAATTTTTAACACCTTCCTCCGTCGCAACTTTGATGGCGGGAATGTTTGAATTTAACTGTCCCGATATATCGCTTTTAGATGCCGGGGCTGGTATTGGTTCCCTGTTAGCAGCCGTTGTTTGCGAACTTTGCCAGCGCCCAAACAAACCGCACAGCCTGCACGTTACAGCTTATGAAATTGACCTTATTTTGATAGAATACCTCAAGCAAACCTTAGAATTGTGCAGTATTGAATGTCAGCGCTTTGGGATATCTTTTACCTGTGAGGTTCGCGAAATTGATTTTATTCAAGACAGCGCCGATATGTTGCAGCCAAATCTATTTACACAACCAGTAAAACGGGAATTTACCCATGCAATTATCAATCCTCCCTATGCCAAGATAGACGCTAAATCCCAAGCCCGAACCTTGCTGCGTTCTATAGGACTAGAAACCAGCAATCTCTACGCTGGCTTCACAGTTGCTGCTGCTCACCTGCTCAAACCAAACGGTGAATTAGTATCGATTACTCCCCGCAGCTTTTGCAACGGTTTATACTTTCGAGATTTCCGCAAAGTATTCCTGCAAATGATGGCTTTACGCCAAGTACACATCTTTGAATCCCGACAGTTGCCATTTCGCGATGATGCGGTGCTGCAAGAAACTATTATTGTGCGCGCCACCAAACAAATAGAACAGCCAGATACTGTACTAATTACCTCAAGCAGCAGCGTGGGCGACGACCTGGTTTTGTCTCACCAACTGCCCTATACCGCCCTAATTAATCCCAAAGACTCCGAGCAATTTATTCGGATTTTACCGGATTCGGTCAGCCAGAAAGTAGTCGAGCAAATAGCTCAATTTACTTGCACACTAGAGGAATTAGGCTTAACAGTTTCCACCGGAAAAGTTGTAGATTTTCGTGTTCGCTCTGACTTGCGCCTAAAACCTGAAAACGGTACAGTTCCGCTGATTTATCCCGCACACTTCTCGGCTGGCGCTGTTGAATATCCCACAGCAACGAGAAAGCATCAAGCTTTAGCTGTCACGGAAAAAACTGCTGCACTCCTCGTACCTAACGAACATTATGTTTTGAGCAAGCGCTTCTCGTCAAAGGAAGAGAAAAAGCGAATTGTTGCAGTTGTCTGGGATGCCACTAAAATTAATAGTTCTAGCGTTGGTTTTGAGAACCATTTGAATTACTTTCACCAACAGGGACGCGGATTAGACCTCACCCTAGCGCGGGGATTGGCCGTTTATCTAAATTCGAGTTTGGTAGATGCGTTTTTCCGACTGTTCAACGGACACACTCAAGTTAATGCTACGGATTTACGCAATTTGAAGTATCCTAATGTAGAGCAATTACTTTTACTTGGCGCTCAAATAAGAGAAATATTTCCTACACAGCGGGAGATTGATCAACTTGTCGAGAGACAACTGCCGAAGGCGACAAATCCGTTAGAAAATAGCCCAATGACAATCAAGAACCGTATTGATGAATCTCTAGAAATACTTGCAGCGCTGGGTTTTCCAAAAGGTCAGCTTAACGAACGTTCCGCCTTAACCCTTCTGGCTTTGCTTGACCTCAAGCCAAAGGATGCTTGGGAATCGGCCAAATCTCCACTTCGGGGAATTACACCAATTATGGAATTTATGGATCAGGAGTACGGTAAAAAATATGCACCAAATACGCGGGAAACTGTGCGTCGCCAGACTGTGCATCAGTTTCTAGATGCAGGTTTAATTGTTGTTAATCATGACAGTCCCGAACGTGCTGTGAATAGTCCAAAAACAGCATATCAGATAGAAGAAAGTGCTTTGGAACTGCTGCGAACTTACGACACTTCTGACTGGGACAAGAATCTTCGCGCTTACCTCGTTCATTTTAACGGAGAAAATTTTTTGCATGGTTATTCCAAAAATAGAAATATTTGTGAGTCCGAAGGATGCTAAAATACACTATTTATATGGCTGCCGCTGGCATCGGAATGACATATACTGTGATGCAAGCGGTTTAATTGACCGGAATTGTCGATCGCACTCAGTAAATCAAATAAGTAACTAGGTAAAATATCTCTGCAATGGAAAAAAAGCATAACGCTGGATTGTGGGTATCAGTATTATACTTCGCTCAAGGTCTCCCTTACACCGTCGTTAATTTAATGTCGGTGATTTTTTTGAAAGGTATGGGAACCAGCAACGAGCTCATCGGATTGACAAGTCTTTTGTCTTTTCCCTGGGTATTAAAAGGTTTGTGGGGCCCGGTAGTTGATTTGTATTCCACCAAACGCAAGTGGATTTTAACCACCGAAATCATTTGTGCTTTTCTGTTTGCTTTCCTGGCTTTTGGCGTATTGACGCCGGCACCGATTATTATATCGCTTGTTATCTTTACCGCGATCGCCTTTGTGTCAGCTACTCACGACATCGCCATTGACGGATTTTATTTAAACACTCTCAATAAAGACCAACAAGCACTATTTGTCGGGGTTCGCAACACGGCTTATAGAGGTGCTGTCATTGCCGGTAGCGGTTTATTGGTGTTCTTAGCGGGGAAACTGGCAGAACAGCATTTAGTCAGCGGAAATACAGGTGACACCAAAATATATCAAGACATTCCGCTGTCACTTTTCGGTTCGGATTTTAGCGTGTCTGCGCTTAACTACGGATGGGCGACAGCCTTTGGCATTTGTGCGATTATGTTTGTGCTGATATATCTTTTTCAGCGGTGGTATCTTCCCTATCCTAGAAATTACGATCTAGAATCCGGTGCCCCCCAACAAACAACCAGCTTTGTCGAAGCATTCAAAACCTATTTTCAGCAAGATAAAATAGGTTGGATTGTGGCTTACGTCTTAATTTTTAGGTTAGGCGATGCCTTGACGTTTAAAATGGCTCCGCCATTTTTAATGGATAAAGTTGAGAAAGGAGGATTAGCAGTTTCTACGTCGGATATGGGCTTATTATCCGGTACTTTAGGGGTAATGTTTCTGTTAATAGGAGGGTTGCTGGGCGGCTATTTGATTGCTAAACAAGGATTGAAAAAATGGATGTGGCCGACGGCAATTCTGCAAAATTCAACTAACGTGCTGTATTGGCTGTTGGCAATCAATCAACCGGGGATTGAATGGGCTTATGCTGTAAATTCGATCGAGCAATTTACATACGGACTTGGCGTAGCTGCCTATACAGTGTTCTTGATGCGGACTGTCCGCCCTGAATACGAAGCATCTCACTATGCAATTACAACGGCTTTTATGGCAGCAGGAGTGCTGATTCCGGGCGTTTTTAGCGGCTACTTGCAGGCGAGTCTCGGCTATCAAAATTATTTTTTGATGAGCGCGCTGGCTGTGATTCCCGGTATGCTGACGATTTTCTTTCTGCCCTTAGAAGATGAGAAAAAATTGGCATCCATGCCCAGGCCTGGACTGGACGATTTCGATTAAGATCAAGTGCGATCGCTATAACTATAAGATTCGGGCGGGTCGGGTCAACCCGCGTTGCACAATTTGAGGATGATTCTTGTGGGGAGTAGGGGTTAGCCGTCCCGCCTGCTGTGAAAATACACGCCTTCGGGCTCATGGGCCCATCCCACAAAGCAATCAAAATCATCCTGCAATTATGCAACGCCGGTTTACCAATGTCTGCACTACTTTTGAAGATTTCGGTCAACCCCTCCCTGCTGGAATATTGATGTTTTTAATCATCGAACGAGTATAAATTCTGTGCGCTTGCGTTCATAAGACAAAATAAGGACACAACATTGTTGTGTCCCTACCCAATATCTGTATTGCCAGCCGCCAACTAAATCGCAATAAAATCGCTAGCTGTTAGCGGACTACTTGAAAGGCCAGCAATACTGGCAAGAACTTCGCCATTACTGGCCAGTTCAATCGTCGTTATAAAATCGCCTGGAGTAACTCTCACTTGGTTGAAGGTCAAACCTCCGCTCAAACCGATTAAATCTTGACCCTTTTGAAAGTCTACAAGTGTATCTGTACCGGCGCCTACTCCTAACACTAATACGTCGCGTCCAGTGCCACTAATTAAGAGATCCGCACCCGCGGCGCCAATGAGTGTATCGTCTCCTTCTGCCCCGTTTAAATTGTCATCCCCTTTGCCACCGAATAGCTGGTCGTTGCCGCTGCCACCGCTGATAATATCGTTGCCTTTGTTGCCGCTGAGAGTGTCGTTTCCCCCATTGCCCGTGATAATATCGTCCGCTGCCAAACCTGATGCTGTATTGTTGGCATCGTCGCCTACTAAATTATTAATTTGGGAGAGATCGAGAGCAGTTTTCATTGCCACAACGTTTGCTAAAAAGGAGCTTCCCGGAGCGGTTCTTAATTGTTCTAAACTGCTGCGCGATTCCAGCGATGTTGCCAAGGCTGGCAGTGCAAAGTCTAAGCCCGCTAACAGTTCTAAATAATCTGAATCTGTGAAAGTGAAATCCTGGCGGTTCAACTGGTCTACAGAGATTTCGGCCTGATTTAAGCCGGGAGGAGGAGAAGTTAACAAACCGCTTTGGGTGTGCTTGTCTAAGACAAGTAGCGGGTTTATAATCGGGTTAGTAAATGTTTGAAGAACTACTTTTCCGGGGATAAAAGCTTCTCCTCCCAAACTAACAAAATCCCCGCTAACTATGTAGTGAGTTACATTTTTTCCGGCGCCGACTTTCTGCTTGAATGTATTGACGGTGCTCTGCTCCACTCCGGGAGAATTGAAGGTGACAACATCTCCGATAGTAGATGTAAATTCGGTGGCGGCTAGTTGGGTTATGGCGCCGCCTAAGCTGTGTCCGAGAAGGTCGGGTGGCAAGCGGCGGGGGTTTTTTGCTGTATCTTGGCTGATTTGTGTCAACCAATTTCCTAATGCTTGTTTGTTGGCTTCAAATTGGTTGAAACCGGCGCCGCGCGGGTCTGCGTTGGCAATATCGTCTACGGGCGAGTCAGTGCCGCGAACTACCAAAACAGGCGGTTTGTCTGGGGTGGTGGAAATTAAGCCGATCGCGTGAAATCCAGTTCCCGGATCGTCAAAGGTGCGATCGATTTGGTAACCAGCAGCGGTCAAACCTGTTTGAACTAAAGTTTGAAAATCGGGCTGGCTATCTATGTAAACAATTTGCTTGGCTATAGTTTCGTAAGCGGCGGGGGAGGAGGGCATATTTTTTTATTTCCTGTCGTTAGATTTGGAATTAGTGTTTAAGCTACTTAATTAAGTTTACTGTAAACTCCGGTTATTAACCATATTAATTGGTCATATTTCGTTGCTTTGTAGGGGCAGCTTTAGCCGACATTTTTTGTGGATAAAAACAATTTTGCTACAAAACCCACCCCGGTTTCGCACCACCAAAACTACAAATTTTTCTCGCCCTAAAGCTATACAAAATCTACCCGCGTAAGATCGCTGGCAACTACGCCTCTGAGAGTAGCAAGAATTTCCCCAGTAACCGGGATAGTAATTAAAGCTCCGTCACCACCTTGGGTTACTCTAACTTGAGGGAAAGTTAGACCCCGCGACAGTGTAATTAAATCTTGACTATCTTGAAAATCTAAAATCACATCTGCTCCGCCGCCGGATTCCAATACAAAGCGATCGCGCCCCGCACCACCCATTAAAAAATCGTTGCCAAATTCGCCGGAAACCAAATCGTTTCCGTCGCCACCGTCCAAATAATCGTTATCTCTGCCGCCGTACAAGAAATCGTCGCCATCACCACCGATGATGCTGTCATTACCTCGATTGCCTCTGAGAGTATCGTTACCGCCGTTGCCGGTAACTGTATCCTCTCCAGGGCCCCCCGTAGCAGTATTGTTGCGATCGTCCCCTGATAAATAATTCGGTTGTAAGGGAGCTAAACCGTATTGCATTTCTCTGATCAACTGCACAAAAGAAAATTCTGGTGCGGTTCTCACACTCTCTGCACCGCCTCTGCTTCTGATGGCGACTGACACATTGGGCAAGGCCAAATTCATGGCAGCGATAAACTCGTTAAAATCTGAATCGTTGTTATAAGTAAATTCGGGACTGTTTAATTGTTCTACAGAAATTTGCCTCTGCAAAAAACCCACGGGCGGAGTAGTTAACAAATTTTCAGTTCGATGTTTCGCCAAAACAGTTAAGGGATTAATACTCGGGTCTGTAAAGCTTTGGATAAATACTTTACCCGGAATAAATGCTTCGCCAAACAAGCTGACTACATCTCCGCTGACAATGTAGTGAGTGACATTTTTGTTGCCGACTCTGCCGAGATTTCTCCGAAAAGTGTTGAATGTACTCGCTGATACTCCGGGAGAGTTGAAAGTAAAGATATCGCCGGTCAGAGATGTGTATTCGGTTGCTACAATTTGAGCGACTGCTCCGCCCCAACTGTGTCCGATGACATCCGGCAATAATTTGTTGGGGTTTTTACCAGTATTTTGACCTATTTCTGTCAGCCAATTTTTGATATTATCTTTGTTCTTTTCAAATTCAGGTAAACCAATGTCCCGCGAGTCGGAAAAGATAGCGTCGCCGTCGATGAAGTCTGTACCTTTAAATACGAGGGCGGGCGGGTTTTCGGGATTGGATGAACCTAACCCGATCGCATAAAAGTTGGTTTCTTGGTCGTCGAATATGCGATCGATATAGTAGCCATTAGTATCTAGGAAACTAGAAACTTCATTTTGCGCGCTCGGCTTTTGATTCAAAAAAACAATTGATTTAGCTAGAGCTTCATAAACAGCAGGCGAGGCACTCATAATATTAGATTTTCTGTTTGTTGGTATTTGCGATCGCTCTCTTCTTGAGCTAATTGTCCAATGGCAGCCATTATAGCTGACAAGATTTGTATGGTACACTTGATAATATCAACTCAAGAATTAAGTTTTTGCGGTTATGGGTATCATTCGTCAATACATTGCTCCATTAATAGCGGTATTAGTATTTTTCGCAGCTCTGGTAGCAGTCAGTGCTCGCATCTTTTTGCCGGGTGACATGGCTGCCCCGGCACCGATTGAGGAAGCGATCCCCCAAAAGCAAGCGGCAGTAGTGAACCCAATTTTCTTGGGGCTAAATTATTCCGCTTTCCGTGTCCGCTGAGCTGATGTCTGCTCAACTAATACCGGGCTACTGGCTGCGATCGGGATCGGGACTCGATCGGGCAAAACTGGTAAAGTTTATGCACCGGACTTACCAAGAGCTTTACCCGGAGCGGGAATTGGGGCATTTGGCTCAAACTGTCGAGCAGTATTTTTCTAACCAGACGCCGGTTTGGTGGGTAGAGTGCCAGAAAAACACCCAGGAAGAGGCAGAAATTTTGCCGGCGCTTGCCTCGCAGTATCTCAATCCCCAATCTCAAGCCCAAAATCTGACATCGGTTGTCGGATGTTTGTGGTTGGGAAATGCGATCGACCAAACCACCGGAGAACGCTACGCTCACATTTTTTTGCTGTACGTAGCACCGGAACATCGCCGTCTAGGAGTCGGTGCAGCTTTAGTTATTCATGCTGAAAATTGGGCGCGGGAAAGGGGCGATCGGCAAATTGGTTTGCAAGTATTTCTGAGCAATCAGCCTGCTGTGAATCTCTATCAAAAATTAGGCTATCAAACTCATTCCCTCTCGATGCTCAAATCCCTTTGAAATATAAATTCTACTGGTTTGGAATCAGGGCTAAAGTCCTGATTCATCCCAATTATGAGGACTTCAGTCCTCACTACCAACTTAAGTAACAGCAGAGATATCCGTTTGTAGTAAGGATTTTAGTCGTAATTCATCCAAATTATGACGACTGAAGTTCTCACTACAAACTTAGGTGACAGCAATTATGAGGACTGAAGTCCTCGCTACCAACTTAGGTGACAGCAAAGGTATTTGTTTGTAGTAAGTCATATGTTGCACCATTCTCAATTAGCCTTTTAGGAACAGGCTTTCCGGCCTGTTCCACAAGAAAATTTATCTGTTGTGGAACAGGCCAGAAAGCCTGTTGCTGACAAGCGCCCCCTACAATTATTGACTGCTGACTGCTGACTGCTGACTGAGTTGCTTAGGAGCATCCTCTGTGCGGTAAAGTTTTTTTATGAACAATAACGACTACTCCAACGCCCTTGATACTGACACGGAACTGGAAAGCCCTTTGGATCAAATTTATGAATCCGAACCCCCGCTGCCAGATCCCGATGAAATGCTGCCTTTGCTGGAATCCCCGGAACCTCAGCACCGGATGATTGCGGCGCGGGCTTTTTGCGAACTGCAGGACGATCGAGCAATTTCGCATTTAATTAATTTGTTGAGAGACGGTTGCCCCTTGGTGCGGGTAAGCGCGGCCTATGCTTTGGGGCGAAATCCGAGTCCCGATGCTGTGGAACCGCTGATTCTTCAGCTTAACTGCGACTGGAACGGTTACGTTCGCAAAGGGGTAGTTTGGGCCTTGGGAAATTGCAGGGACCACCGCGCTTTGCCATCTTTAATTGATGCTTTGAGAAGTGATATTTCGGCGGTGCGTTTGTGGGCGGCGAGTTCTCTGGGTCAAATGGCAAAAGTTGGTTACTATGTGGTGATTGCGGCGATTCCGCCGTTGATTGAAGCGCTGCGGGGAGATGCTGTGTCTGCTGTGCGAAGTAATTCCGCTTGGGCGATCGGGCAACTGGCGCGGGAATTGCCGAATAATGTAGTGTACGCTGGGGCGATCGACGGTTTGATTGAAGCTTTAGAAGAAGATGAAGATATGGGCGTGCGGGAAGATGCTAAATCTTCACTTTTGCGAGTCGGCGACCCGCGCGGCTTGCAGATAATTGAAGATTTAGAAATGGAAGGACTTTTGTGATATAATTATCACATTAAAACACCATTTGCTAATTATCAATTATGAATTTCATCAACCCTAAGACAGATTTTGGTTTCAAAAAAATCTTTGCTTCGCCCCAGAGCAAAGAAGTTTTGATTAGCTTCCTCAATGCTATGCTCTACAACGCAGAGCCGACAATTAAAGACTTAGAAATCATCGATCCCTACGCCGCGCCTAGCGTTACTGGATTAAAAGACACTTACCTAGATGTCAAAGCAAAAATTACGGGCAACAAAACTGTAATTATCGAAATGCAGGTCATCAATGTAGAAGCTTTTACTAAGCGCGTCATATATAATGCAGCCAAAACCTACGCCACTCAACTCAAACGCAGAGAAGGCTACTCAAAATTAAATCCTCTCATTGCTCTCACAATTACGGATTTTATCCTGTTTGAAAATACCGAAAAGTTTCTCTCACATTTTGTATTTAAAGAAGTCGAAGAAAACTTCGAGTATTATAGAGAAATAGAGTTAGTTTTTGTTGAACTACCAAAGTTTAACAAAAAATTAGAACAAGTTGAAAATCTGATTCAAAGCTGGATTTATTTTATAAAAAATGCTCCTGAACTGGAGGAAATACCGGATAAATTGGCGTCAGTACCCGAAATTCAAACAGCTTTTAACATTGCTAACAGGTCTACCTTAAACCTTGACGAGTTAGCATCATTAGAAAAGCGGGAAATGTTCTTTGAAGACCAACGCGGTGCTGTTATTAAGGGGATGCAAGAAGGTCGCCAAGAAGGTCGCCAAGAAGGTCTAATTGAGGGGCAAACAGCATTAATTCTGCGTCAAATCGCGCGGCGCACTGGCGAAATCCCACCAGAAGTTCAAACTCGCATCCAGCAGTTATCTCTCGAACAATTAGATGATTTAGGAGAAATCTTGTTAGATTTTACCAGTCAAGAGGATTTGATAGCTTGGCTGGAATCCGTGTCAGCATGAATTTATAAATTTTTCACTTCTGATACTAAATCCGGCTTTAATACCCCTTCATTCTTGATTCGCCACAGGCGGACTGTGTTTGTGTAGTAGCGGTTTCAACCGCCTAGTTCCTAATCTAATAAGTCAGGTTCCCGGCGCACAATCATGTCATAAAGCGGTTGAAAGCTAAACCATCCCATGCGGTGAGACCCTACTTGCTGCTGTGTCAAACGCGCACATTCTGGCTTGATGAGAATGGGTTTTCCCGCTGCTTCGGCCATTAACTGCGCTTGACAAGAACGTTCCATTGCAATAAACCACCAAGCCGCTTCATCTACTGTTTGACCTACTGTTAACAGTCCGTGATTTTGTAAAATAATCGCTTTTTTTTCACCTAAAGTTTTGGCTATGCGTTTAGCTTCTTCGATTTCCAAAACAACTCCGGTGTAATCGTCAAATAAAGCTTGGTCTTCATAAAAAGAACAAGCATCTTGCGTCAGCGGGTCAAGCAGGCGGCCCAAACTCGACCAACTTTTGCCGTAGGGAGAATGGGCGTGCGCTGCTGCGATTACGTCGGGGCGGGCGCTGTGCACTTGGGAATGAATGGCAAAAGCTGCTTCGTTTACGGGTTTATTTCCTTCAACAACTTCGCCTTTGTGGTTGACTAAAATTAGGTCGCTAACTCGAATTAAACTAAAGTGCATTCCAAATGAATTAACCCAGAAATGGTCGAGGTATTCGGGGTCGCGGACTGTGATGTGTCCGGCAATTCCTTCGCTGAATCCGAAGCGGGCAAATAATCGGAATGCGGCGGCTAAACGTTGTTTGCGGTGGCGGCGTTCTTCTTCAACTGAGTTGAATGTGGGGGGTTGAAAAGTGACTTTGGGGATTTTTATTGCAACCATAGATTTGGGAATTGGGCATGGGGCATTGGGCATGGGGCATTGTTGACTGTTAACCGTTGACTGTTGACTGTTGACTGTTAACTGTTAACCGTTAACTAATGACTACTGACTAATGACTACTGACTACTGCCAACTGACTACTGACTACTGACTTTATCTTCGCTGAGGCGCAAACCTGCGATGTTTTTGCAGTCAAAGGTGGCGTTGTTGCCGGGGTGGCGATCGATTAATTCGATGATTTGTCCGGCGGGGTTTTGCAGAAACCACTGGGTTAATGAGCCGTAGTCTAGAGGACGCTCTGATAGCGGTTTAAAGTTTTTATTTTGCCATATTTTAGCAGCATTCTGCACGTTTTCGACTCGAATCGCGACGTGGTGAACTGCTTCTAATCCTCTTTCTTGCTGAAAGCGGTTTTTTTGGTCGCCGGCTGCGTGGGGCGCATCTAATACTACTAAGCCGCCCGCTGGCATTAATAAGGTCATTAAATGCAGCCACAAATCGGAGGGAACGTTAATGTTTGTCGAACAAAAGTTAATCGGGAACAAGTCGGGGCCTTCAACTGTTTTGACGCCGAAGGGGCGGAAAGATGCGGCGTAGTTTTCGAGTTCGGTGCGGCTAGGGAATGTGAGGACAAAGTGGTCGATCGCAACGCAACTTGTTCGTCGTACAGGTGTGTTTCAAACGTCCAGGCTGTTAAAAATTCGGGAGTGATAAATTTGGGGTTGAATTCCAGCAAGCCATTTTTTTCGATGAAAGGTGAGTCAAGATGGCCCTCAAGGTTGCGATCGAACTTTAGGGTTTGTAGATTCAAGTTTTTCATGTATCTCACCCGATGTTGAAGGACGCAAAACTGCGAATTGTGTCTACAAGCTGAAGTTGACACACATTTGGTGCGCCTTAATTCAAAAATAACACAAAACTTAATATTGGCAAGCCGATCGCCCGATCGCAACTCCCAAACCTTTACACAGCAAGTATTCCCCAATCTCAAATCTCAAATCTCAAATCTCAAATCGGATGGTTTGCCGATCGCGTTCCCGGCCAACCACGCCGTAGTCCAAGCACTTTGGAAGTTGAAACCGCCCGTCACGCCGTCGATATCCAAGATTTCGCCCGCAAAGAAAAGTCCGGGACAGCGGCGGCTTTCCATTGTCTTGAAATCAACTTCTTTGAGGTTGACACCACCGCAGGTGACGAATTCTTCCTTAAATGCGCCTTTTCCGGCAATCTGATATTCGCCTTGAACGAGTTCTAGCAGGAGGCGATCGAGGATTTTATTCGATAAGTCGGCCCAGCGTTTTTGCTCATCAATGCCGATCGAACTTGTCAAACGTTCCCAGAGGCGGCGCGGCACCGGAAACGGACAGCTAGAAACAATCAATCGGTGCGACAACTGCGACTTAACCGCTAGCAGTTGCTGCCGCAAAACTTCCGCATTGTACTGGGGAAGCCAATTAATCAGCACAGATGTTTTATAATGGCGATCGTGCAAAAATCTCGCACCCCAAGCCGAAAGTTTGAGTACAGCAGGCCCACTTAAACCCCAGTGAGTAATTAGCAAAGGCCCGCTTTGTTCTAATTTAGCTCCCGGCAATTTCACCTTAGCATTAGGAACAGAAATTCCGGCTAAATCTTTGATTCGGCTGTCTGAAATATTAAAAGTAAATAGAGAAGGAACGGGCAGTTCTACAGTATTACCTAACTCTTTTGCCCACTTATAACCCGACGGATTGCTGCCTGTAGCGAGAAGAATGCGATCGCACTTCAATACCTCCCCCGACTTCAACTCAATTTCAAACGTAGGGGCGGTGCCCCCGTGCCCGCCCGAACCGTTTTCGCCCTCTGCGTTATTCCCGGTTAATTTCTTTACTGAAACTACTGCATCGCCGGTGCGAATTTTTACGCCTGCATCCTCAGCAGCCCGGATCAAACAGTTAACAATTGTCCCCGAATCGTCTGTGATCGGAAACATTCGCCCGTCTTCTTCTGTTTTCAACTTCACACCGTGACCGGCAAACCATTCTACAGTATCGCGCGGTTGAAATCGAGTAAAAGCACCGCGCAGAGCTTTCCCACCTCTGGGGTAATTCTGCACTAAAACACCAGGGTCAAAACAAGCGTGAGTCACATTGCAGCGCCCGCCGCCAGAGATGCGAACTTTTGCCAGGAGTTGCCGGCCAGCTTCTAGTAAAGTGACGCGGGCCTGCGGGTAGGTTTTGGCACAGGTAATTGCACTAAAAAAACCCGCAGCACCGCCGCCAATGATTGTAATTTTGAGGATTCGATCGGACAAATTTTTTCTCGCTTATTCTGGTTCAAAATCGGATTTTGCCGCCCCGCAAGTGGGACAAACCCAATCGTCGGGGATATCTTCAAAGGCAGTACCGGGAGCTATGCCTCCGTCGGGGTCGCCTAGTTCTGGATCGTAGACGTAATTGCAAACTGTACAAACGTATTTTTGCATTTGCTTAACTCAATTTTATATTGTAAGCTTATAGATTGTAGTTTATAACGCAACCTAGTGCAATACCGATTTCCCAACGTAATGCGACTTTCGGCCATTCCCAAATTATTAAAAATTAAATTTTGCACAGTTATAAAATCTCAACTATAATTAATACCAGTTCTCGCCTGGTCATGCAACAATCATGAGTGTTGGGTTTGTTTCCTGACAGAGTGTATGCACCGGTGCGTCGCTGCGATATAGTCGCTCTTTTTTAGGATTAGTGAATAGCGACGCACCCTACAGCTACTGTTGCATGACTTTTTGGAAGTGCTATAAGTCTTGCACAAATCTCAAATCTCAAATCTCAAATCGTCAAAGCCTCTAGAATCACAGTTCTAGAGGCTCGATCGTATTTTTTATTAGTTTGCTGCGATTGCAAGACTAGACTTTGGCTAAAGGCTTAGTCCAAACGCCGTTTTCATCTTCTTCGTATTGCTGGTGAATCGCGTTCCAAGCGGTGTGTTCCGCTTGTATCGAGTCGTTGCTTTCGTCAAATGCGGCGTTGTAGGATTCCATAAAGGTTTTTTGAGCAGCTTCCGACAGGTGCGATCGCACTTCTGGAGATAAGTCTGCCGGACTGTTGCAGCGACCTTTGACGGCGCGCGGCAGCGTCATTTCGCTAACTGAAACTTCTTCGCCACCTGCACTTTCTAGCAAGAGTTGAAATTCGCCCGAACGGTCGGCGGCGACTTCTGCCATCACGAGAAACTCGCCTGCTTCAACGCGGGTTTGATAGATAGTTGCTTTGTCTTCCGGCATTCCCAAGGTGACTAAAGCAGAAACTAGACCCGCACCGGCCGAACCTGCGATCGCGCCGCTAGCTGCACCCAACAGTACCGCACCCAGCGGGCCTGCCGATACTACTGCACCGACAAAGGGAATAAACAGCACGCCGACGCCTGTTAGCAAACCCAAAAAAGAACCGAATAAGGAACCAAAAATCGCCCCGCTTCGCAGACCGCCTAATATCACATCTTTTTTAGTAATAAAGCCGGCAATTTTAGTTTTAGATTGAAAGTTTTTTCCCATTACTGAGATGTGGTCGCGGGAAACTCCGCGATCGAGCAACCGCCGAATTACGCCGTCTAATTGTTCTTCTTCCTTAAATACGGCTGAAACTGTTCGTTCGGCTAAATATTCCTCTGTCATTGTTCCTCCTTGATGGTTTTTCGATTAGTTATGCTGGTTTTCAGTATAGGAGGACGCTGTAGGGCGATCGCATCGACCGCGAGATAGAGGTCGATCGACTGTGGCTAGATTCAGTCTATATCAAAGGAGTTAAAGAGGCTGGTAGTTTCCGGTGCAATCGGTTATTTCAAGCTTTTATTCATATCTAATGTACTCAACTAAAAACACCAATTGATTTATCATTTCTTCGGCTGACTTAGCAGCAATCAAGTTAAAAAACCCCCGCAACTGATCGCCAATCGAGTACCGCTGTTGCACTCCCATAATAATTCCAGCATGACCGATATTTTGGGCAATAAAGGTACTGTGCAAACGACAAAAATCTTTAGTGTTGAAACTGTATATGGCACGCCCTTGCTCCGCTGCCCAGATCAGTTGTTCCTCATCTGAACAGCTAAGCTTGTTAGCGTCCGAGGTAGTTATTACGTCTACATCAGAGGTTCGCAGAGCGAGTATCAGCGAGCGTTGGAGAATATCCTCATCCATGTATAAACAAATTCGGCTCACGATAGCTTACCTGCCATATATTCGGCTTCCAAACGGTCATACTCTTCGTAGTAAGCTGCTATTTCGGCGTCCGTTGCTTCCTTGTTCGCGTAATAGTAAGTGAGTGCTGCATAAATTTGTGCTAAAGTCAAATGCGGTATTTCATCAATTATTTGCTGTGGAGTCATCCCGGCATTAAAATCAATAGCAATATTCTGTACCGTAATTCTAGTTCCTGCAATTCGCGGGCGACCACCGCAAGTTCCCGGCGTGCGGACAATTAGCGTTCCAATATCAACGGCAGTTGTCATATTTACCTATATTGAGTTAACTTTATTCTATTGTAACGCAGCTTCATTTCTACCCGATCGCACTTTCGCAACATTAACCAATGCCATTAGCACCCCTGTTTCCTGTCGTTCATCCCATTCTCAAATCTGCTTTTCCCAGATGTCTGTGGACGGGAGATATCAACAGCCGAGAGATTGCCCTCACATTTGACGACGGGCCGCACCGTCAGCACACACCTCAACTGTTAAAAATTTTAGATAAATACGACATCAAAGCTAGTTTTTTCTGGCTGGGTTTTTGCGTGGACAGGCATCCAGAAACGGCTAAAGAAGTGTACGATCGCGGACACTGGATCGGTCTCCACGGCTATCAGCATATATCGTTTCCCAAACTCAAAACCCACGAACTAAAACAAAGTTTAGAAGACACGCAAAAAGCAATTGCCAAAGCTTGCGATTTAGATCCCAAATTAATCCTGGACGTGCGGCCACCCAACGGCATTTTTACGCCGCGAACATTAGAGTTATTGCAACAGTGGGAATATCGCCCTGTAATGTGGAGTGTCGTCCCGGAAGATTGGGTGCGGCCGGGGGTGAGAAAAGTTATTAGTCGCGTCGTGCAGCAAACTGAAAACGGATCAATTATTGTACTGCACGACGGATATTGCGGTGGCGAAGATGTTGCAGCTTCTGCTGATAAAATAATTCCATTGCTTTTGTATAAAGGTTACAAATTCGTGACAGTCGATCGACTTTGGGAACAAGTTTCTGCCTGATTGTGTCACTGCAATCCCAAGCGCAGCAATCGCCAAGCTTTGAAATTGCTTCGCAATCCTCGGAATCACTGCGCGGCTGTGAAGGCGCTACTCATGAGTATGTTAAGAGAAACAGGTTAAAATACCTGCTATTCCATAAAATTTGCTTCGGTTTCGATCGCCAATTTGTAAGTAGAGGAGTCTGTTCTATGATTCGATCGCACAGATGGCAAGCTATCATCGGTTTACTGGTAGCCCTGGGGATAATCATCGGGAATTTAGTGTTTCCGGGCATGAATGTAGCGCCGGCATTTGCTCAAGCCAAATTTAAGGATGTTAACGACCATTGGGCGCAAGCTTGCATAGAGGAGTTAGCGCAGAAAAAAATCATCAGTGGCTACTACGAAGACGGCACTTTTCGGCCGAATCGCCCCGTCAGCCGCGCTGAGTTTGCGGCGATGGTTCGCATGGCTTTTCCAGATGCCAAAACCGTCCGCGCTCCGATCGACTTTGCAGATATTCCCACGAATTACTGGGGTTTTAAAGCAATTCGAGAAGCTTATCAGACTGGTTTTATGTCTGGATACAGTGGCAGTATTTTTAACCCGACTTTGAATGTTACCCGCTGGCAGGTTTTGGTAGCTTTAACCAGCGGCTTGAAATATACACCTGCAGGGCCGGCGGCTGAGATTTTGGATGCAACTTTTGAAGATGCGCGGGACATTCCCGAACTGGCCAGAAGTGCGATCGCCGCCGCCACAGAAAAACAACTTGTGGTGAATTATCCGGCTGTTAAACAGCTAGAACCTACTCGGAATGCTACTCGCGCCGAAGTAGCAAGTTTTTTCTGTCAGGCGATCGCCAAACCCGGCCAAACTGCCTTAGTTCCTGCCCAATATATCGCCCAAGTTCCGCCGAATATCGGCCCGCCGAGAACAACAGAAACCTCGGAAGCGGGAAAAGTTCGGGCGGAAGTTTCTTTCGTAAAAGAGGCAGAAAATGCTAAAAATCTCCGCATCAGAATTATCCGGGACGGTAAAAGTTTATTAGAAGAACCAGTGCTGATTCCGACTCGTTCTCTAGTAGATAACCCCGACCAAAGAGCCAGCGAAGAAATATCAGAAGGACGTTTTTTATCGCTGCGAATCCGTGATTTGGACGGGGACAAGGAACCGGAAGTGCTAGCAGATTTAGTGTCAATCAAAAGCGGCGTCCGCTGCTGCAATTATTCGTTTATTTACCGCTACGACTCTGCGGCTAAAAAATACACTCATCTCAAGCATTTTTGGGGCAATGTGAGTTACGAAATTGTCGATTTTGGCAAAAATGACATCCCAGAGTTCAAGAGTCAGGACGGGCGATTTTCCGAGGCTTTTACAAATTACGCTGATTCTCGCTTCCCGCTGCAAATTTGGCAGTACCGTCAAGGTAAAATGCAAGATGTTAGCAAAGAGTATCCGGTGGAAGTATACACGAACTCTGCTGAACTTTGGCTGGAATCTAACAAGCGTCTGAGTGAAGATGGGGAGGTGAAGGGGGTGTTGGCGGCTTTCATGGCGAACAAGTATGTCATGGGCCAGGATGCGGAAGGTTGGCAGTTGTTGGAGAGGGTTTATCAAGGACGCGATCGCACTCAATTCTTTGGGAAGTTGCGGGAGTTTTTGGTAAGTACGGGTTATGCTAGTAAGTAGATGGGCAGGTTTTTAACCGCAGATTAAAGCGGATTAACGCGGATTAACGCTGCTGATAATATCTGTAGGGGCGGGTTTTACGAATAATATCTAATTCCTACTAACAATATTACTAAACCCGCCCCCCTACAACAGATAACCCACGTCAACTATTCATCAAATTTATCGTCACTAACAACTTGTGAAGAAATACCAAAAGTTGTTGCTTTTTGAAGCGCCAAGCTAAAATAAATATAAAATATCAGACATTAAATCACTTAAAATGGTATATCCACCTGCACCTTGGAATCTGCAAGGTTATGCTGTTGGGACTTTACAATTGGTAGATGTGGCACGAGTGCGCCCCTTGGTTCCCTCTGAGTTAGAAATTGTCTCTTTATTGCCAGGAAAAACCCTAGCTGGCATTTATATATCCTCCTATGGGTTGGGTTCGGTGATGGAGTACAATGAGTTAATTGTAGTGAGCGCGATCGCCAATTATGCAGGAAAATGGGGCGCTTGGATTTCCCATATTTACGTAGACAATCCTAACTCGGTAGCCGGCGGGCGCGAAATTTGGGGGCTTCCTAAAGAATTAGCTCAATTTAGTTGGGAAGGCAGCGATTCGGTAAAAGCAGCACCGCTAGGCTACCGCGTCACAGTTAGCCAAGAAAACCGTCAACTGTGCAGCCTCAATTACAGCCAGCAAACTTTAGCTTTACCGATGCCTTTTAGCGGAAATGTTTTCAGCGCTGACCGCAGCAATTTGCTATTATTTAAAGGAGAATTTGGCTCTAGAATCGGTTTGATTAAAGGCGAACTAGAAATACCTGAAGAAAGTCATTTTGCCAATTTAAACTTAGGTCAGCCCTTGCTAACAGTTGCCTGCGAAGATATGCGTTTAATTGCAGGTGCGCCGGAAGTTGTGGGAAACATACCTGCTGAATTCAGTTATTAGCTGTAAAGTGCGGATATTCGCAGTAAACCTAAAAAAACAGAACAGCCAGAAACCCGGTTCAAGAAACCGGGTTTATGGCGCGGCGTATTAGTTTGAGCTACTTAGGATGGCGAATTAAATAATTTACACAAGTTTGTGGGAAGTAGGGGTTGGGCACTCTTAGCCCGCCCTTTCTGGACGGGCGGGACGCCCATCCCACAAGAACCATCAAAATTCTAAGTTATTTAATTCTCATTCCTTACTAATCTTTTTGAGGACTTACGCATCAAACGGCGCTAAAAACCCGGTTTCTTCTTAGATGCGTCGTTGCAGCCCCCAATATTCTCCGAGAAACCGGGTTTTTTTGTCGTAAGTCCTATTTTTAAATGCCAGCCCCCGGAGCGGCTTCAGCACCCATTTCTAAAATTGTCCCGCGAAGGAAATCAATTTGCTGCTGGAAATCCATACCTTCAATCTTTCCTAATAAAGCTTTTCCTGCGTCGGGAAGTTGATAGTCTGGAGGCACAGGAATAATAGTTCCTTCGTCCATTCCTACCGCTAGGAAATACCAAAAAGCCAGCTTGGTTTCAGGACTCATCGAGCCGTACATCCGGCTGATTTCAGTATTGGCTTTTGAGGCAATGTCCCGCATTACTTGTAGTTGTTCTTGATGGGGCAGAGGCTTGACTTGCTCGAACAAACCCTGAGCGATTTCGGAACCGGAAGCACCGGGAGCCGCTGGCGTTATTGACTTGCCCATTTCGGTGTAAACAAACCACAGCAAACCTAATTGGTCGTCTACACTCAACTGCTTAATATCTGCTTTTCCTTGGTCGTAAGCACTGGTAGTAAAGGTCATTCAAGCCTCCAAAATAATATGTATTGCTCAGTTTTCTTATTTGTGAGAAAACTTTTGTTTGCTACTTAAGTTAAAGTACCTAATAAATAGTGATGCGAGAATCTTGCTTAAGACAGAGATGATCCCGGACATAAGTTGGGGGAGTAAATTCACCAAAATTGGGAATATTTGCAACCAAAGGATGAGGAAAATTTGACAATATTGTTGTTAGGGGATCTCATGATTAGCATTGTTTAGCCGATCGACGATCGCCTATAATCGCAACATACCTGTATTGAGGTGGCTGTTATGTCGATCGCAACTGCAAAACGCTTCACCCTAGCGGAATATCACCGCCTGACAGAACTGGGGTTCTTTAGTGAGGACGATCGAGTTGAGCTGATCGAGGGAGAACTTGTGAAAAGGGCTGCTAAAGGTACCGCCCACTTTGAATTATAAAAAACTTTGATATCATTCATTCCAAAGAAAATAGGCTGGCAAAGAGCCAGCCTAGAATCAGGAGAACTTTATTTCAAACTCGTTGAAAATCTAGCTAAACAAACCCGAAATCCCGTTGACTGCTATGGCTCCAGCCAAAGCCGAAACAACCACAGAAGTCAGAGCCGTACCAAACAGCCACCAAGCTGCGGCTGCTGCCGCTTCGCGCGCATCTTCTGCTTGCTGCTTGGTCTTTTTCTTGAGTTCTTTGATGCGTTTTTTGGCTTCAGATTGCAGGCGTTCCGAGCGCAATAAAACGCTGTCCCGGGCTCCTTCCATTTGGTCAACAATTCGGTGCGCGTCAGTCTCGGAAATATCGGAACGAGAACTCAGCAGGGCAACTAAAGTACCGCGATCGAACTCACCTAAACGCTCCTTAATCGCGTCAAATCCGGCCTGCGGGTCATCAAACACTTTGCGGAAGTCGCGCTTGATGCCTTCGTAGTTGAGCTCTGGTCGATCGAGCGAATTGAGATAATCCCGGATTTTCCCGAAAATACCATCCATTGCTGACTGAAACTTGTCCTGAACCATTTGAACTTGTTCGACAATTTGGTTGCGGACAGATTCAATTTGGTCGGCAATTCTGTTAGCTTCCTCGGAAGAGATGTCTTCACGCTGCGACAGGAATGCTACTAGAGTATCGCGGTCAAAGTGCTTCAGGCGATCGCCCAAACTTTGCATACCCATTCCCGGCTCGCTAAACAGCAACTGCAAATCGCGTTTGATGCTGTCAGGATTGAGTTCTTCCTTGTCCGTATTCCGCAAGTAATTTTCCAAACTTCCTTGGAAATCCCGGACTGTTTTTTGAGCGCGAGATGCCAAGCGGCGGGGCGATTTCACGATGCTGCGAATCGAATCTTGCACGCGATCGATCGTCCGATTGATCTGTTCTTCGCTCAAATCTTCCCGCTGTGAAAGCAACTTGACTAAAGTTTCGCGATCGACCTGAGAAAGTCTGTCCCGAAGTGCCAAAGCTCCCTCTTTCGGATTTTCAAACAATTTAGTCAAATCCCGATTGATGGCTTCTGGATCGAGTTCTTCCAGGTTTGTATTCCGCAGGTACTCGCCAATTTTTGCAGTAACTTCCTCGTACTGTTGCTTAGCTCTATCTGCAACTATTTGCGGCGCGTGGATAATGTTGTCGCGCACAGATTCGATCCGGTCGATCGCCTGATTGATCTGTTCTTCGCTGAGGTCTTGGCGCTGTGACAGCAACTGCACCAGCGTATCGCGGTCGAATTGAGATAAGCGTTCTCTCAGCGCTTTGAATCCGGCTTCCGGGTCGCTTAACAGCGTTTGAAACTCGCGCTCGATCGCTTCAGGATTGAGTTCTTCCTTATTAGTATTGCGGAGATAGTCTTCTACCTTTTGTCGCAATTCTTGCGCTTTCGATTTCGCTTGCTCTTGCAATTCTTGAGCTCTAGAAATCACGCGATCACGCGAACTTTCGAGCCGCCCGATTAACTGATCGGCTTCCTCTGGACTGAAATCTTCCCGCTGACCCAGCAACTGCACCAAAGTATCGCGATTAAACTGCGAAAGGCGATCGCGCAAAGCCTCAAAACCAGCATCCCGATCTTCCAAAAGCGCTTGGAAATCCCGCTCGATACCTTCAGGATTCAATTCCTCCTTGCCGGTCGATCGCAAATAATTCTCAATCCGACTCCGCAAATCTTGAGACTGTTCTTCACCAGCAGCAGCTTGCACAATTTCCAACACTTCTTGTCGGACACCTTCAAGCTGTTCGGCAATTTCCGTCACCTGTTCAGGAGCAAACCCCTCACGGCGGCTGAGAATCCCTACAAAATAATCTGGATTAAACAGCTCTAACTGGCGCAAAACGGCCCCAGGAGAAGCTTCCGGGTCATAAATAACATCCCTAAATTCCTGCTTGATTGTCTCCCGGTTGAGATGCCACGGTTGGGCATTCATCAAGTAGTTTTCCACATCAGCCTTAGCTGTATTGAAAGGCAGCGCAGGCACTTTATCGCCCACCTGAGAAGCAAAAGATTTAGCTTTTTGAGTCCCTTGTGCTGTCAGTTGCTGCAACTGACCAGAGATTTTTTCAACATCCAAATCCGACAAATCCGTCCGCGACAAAACAGTGCCCACAAGAGCTTCCACACCCAACTGCATCGCTCGCTTCATGCCGCTGCTGGATTCCGATTTGTTTTCCCTACTTTCCAAAATTTGAGACAGCTTGGCGTTGAGTTCGTCAGACTTCAGCAAATCGGGAGCCGCAAACTTGAGAAAATCTACCAACTCTAAATTCGGGTCTTTCTGCTCTTGCTGCTTGCCGAAAGTTTGCTTCCAAACGCCTTCGAGTTGGTCAGCAACTTGAGTTATTTCCTCTTGAGAAAAGTCGGTGCGACTCTTAACTAAATCCACAAAAGTCTGGCGGTTAACATTCTTCAGAACGTCGCTTCCCGCAAAAGATTTGATATCTGCATCGCCCAGCAACTTTTCAAATTGACCGCGAATTTCCTTAACATCTAGTTTCGGTAACTGCAAAGAACCCACATAATCTTGCAGTGTTTCGCGAATGCTATCCGGGTCTACCGCCGAACTCAATTCGCGGCGGACAGCGGCAACAGATGCCTCTACAGTATTGACCATTTGGTCGCTGGCCATCTTGCCGCCGATCGCTGCACCCGCAGTACCCATGATGCCTTGAACACCCGAAAAAGCGGTTTTTATCAAGGAACCGATCATAGAACCGACGGCGCTAGAACCGAGCCACACCAGGGTTAAAAAGTACGCTGCCCAGATGACCACACCAATAATTGCCGCTCCGTCTACGCTGGCAATTGAAGTTAGTTTGACTGCCAGAAAACAAGCCACAAATAAAGCCAGGTTAACCGTGACTAAAATCCAACCCCCGACTAAACCTTCGATTTTCCGAACTTTCTTGCCTAAACTTTCGGACTCATCATCATCATCGTCATCGTCGGGTAAAGCCTCGTCCCAATTTGAGATTTTGGCGGCGATCGAGAAATTTGTTAACAGGAATTGGAAGCCGAAAGCCATAATGACTCCGGCGATTAAGGCTACGAAAAACTGAGGGCTTAAAAACATCAGCCCTCCGATATCGGGGTGGTCAAATGGCACATCTATTTCTACTGGCATTTGGCCCTTATTGAGTGTGGGAGTGTACAGCGACATTAATAACTCGCTTTGAAACATAATTGACCTCCTAAATTTTTATGCCTAACTCGGCATAGCGAAAAGTGTCCCCAACTTTTTTATAGGGGATTTTGTAATCTTTAGATGATGGTTTGTTTTGGTTCGACTTTATCTTACGGAAGGCCTTATTAAGTGAAATTGGGATGAGTAGTAAATCAGTTCTTTAGTTATCTCATCCTTACTGCTTATTATGGCTGTGGAAGCTAAAAAATAAATCCGTCTAAAGTCAGAAATCAGTCTTAATGGGACTGATAGCAGCCGAGTCCGCCAAAAGTTTTAAGTTGGAGGCGGGGGGCGATCGCCACCAGTTATAAATAGTAGTAAAGTGCGATGTGGTGCACTCTACATATCGTAGAGTGCGCTAGTGAGTTAGGATTCCGTGGGATTTTCAGGCTCAAAACGAGCGAGTAATTGCGATCGATCGAGCTGCATACTCAGTCGCGTGATTTCAAGAGGTTCTAGTTGAATCAAAGGATCGATTATTTGGGCTAATTCTTCATCAATTTCGCCAAATCTTACTTGTAATATACTCTCAACAATCTGGCGTTTACTTTGCTGAATACCTTGCTAAATACCTTGCTGACTCGCATCCTCAAGCCGTTGCAAGTAGAGATGTGGCAATTCCATAATTAACTCCCTATCTTCTCGATATCTAATAAATAGTAAAGTGATATTTAGCGCACCATACAGATTGTATAGTGCGCTGCCAACCTAGGATTTCGGTGGATTTTTATCTTCAAAATGAACTAGCAATTCAGTGCGATCGAGTTGCCTAATTAGTCGCGTGCGATCGAGGGGTTCTAGCTGAATCAAAGGCTCGATTATTTCGGCTAATTCTTCATCAATTTCGCCAAATTTTACTTGTAGCATACTCTCAACCATCAGGCGTTGAGCGCGCTGGATACCTTGCTGGATACCTTGCTGGATACCTTCCTGAATACCTCGCTGAGTTGCATCTTCAAGTCGTTGCAAATAGAGGGGTGACAGTTCCATAATTAACTCCCGATCTTCTCGATCTATGTCTTGGCGAACTTCTAAAATTGTTCGCAAGTTGTACAACAATTCTAACGCATTCAACCGAAAGACATTATCTGAGGGTAATTCTCTCAATTCGGCAATAGCTTGCTTCTGCACGTTTCCCTTCCCCAAAACTCTCAGCCACAGCGTTGCTGGAGTACGGGGGAGTTGGTGAATGGCAATGATTGCTGCTTTCAGAGACGCACCCATAAAATAAACTCCACTTCCCCAATTTTCCGGTTCGGGAATGGCTCGAAATCCAGCTAGCAGCGGATCGGAAACCGTCGGCGACAGTATCCAGAGTTGGGGCAAGTCTGCCTCTGCAATCCGGATATTTTCTCTGGTGGCGACTCGTTCATATTCGGCGTGGATATCAAAGAGTTTTCCCAGACAACTACGAATTTCTCCGATTTGCACTGGACTGCGGAATGGTTCCAATACAGCGGGTTTTGCTGCGATTTGACCTAGGAGACCGAGGACTGTTGGTTCGACATCAGGTTCCGCTTTTGGGGCAAAGAAAACGTCAATCTGCCTCACTTCTCCAGCAATGTCGCGGCTGGTTTCGACATTGCCGAGAGGGGTTAATAGTTCTTTGAGATACTGTTTGGCAAATTGGTCGTGGATGAATCTGGTCATGATAATTTTTAGCTATCAACTGTTTAAAAACCTCGCCATCAACTGTCAACTATCAACCCAACGACTGGGATCTTCTGGCAAGCTGTCAACTGTCAACTGTCAACTGTCAACTGTCAACTGTCAACTGTCAACTGTCAACTGTCAACTGTTTGCAGCATTTACCCTCACAGTTGCGAATGCTGCGAATACAGCCGTACTCCTCGAAACGTTGACTGTGTTTGCGAACAGTAGGATAGGCCAGTAAATATAAGGGAATTCCGATTAATTTGTAAAGCAATCGACCAGCAGCATGAACAATATCCCAAATCTCGCTTAAATTAGGTTCTCGAACAAATTCTCCTATTTCATCTTTTAAGGCAAGCCACTGAGATTGCACAGTAGGAAAGTGACAATTATCAAAGACTACCATACCTTTTTCATAGTTTTGCCAAATTTTATTCATATATTTAATCAAATCGGGCTTAGTTCTGATAATATCAGAAGTTGATCTAAAATTACACTCATCCGGTATTTTAAGGAAATCAGCTATGCGACTCTCTCAAATGCTTTTTGTCACCCTGCGCGAAGACCCCGCAGAAGCAGAAATTCCCAGCCACAAACTATTACTCCGTGCCGGATACATCCGGCGCATCGGTAGCGGCCTTTACGCTTATCTCCCTTTGATGTGGCGAGTTCTCAAAAAAGTCTCTCAAATTGTGCGCGAAGAAATGGACGCTACCGGCGCTCAAGAATGTCTCCTTCCGCAACTGCAACCGGCAGATTTGTGGCGGGAATCTGGCCGCTGGGACACTTACACTCAAGCGGAAGGTATTATGTTTTCCATGACAGACAGGCAGCAGCGAGAATTGGGACTGGGCCCAACTCACGAAGAAGTAATTACTACAATTGCTAAAGATATGATTCGTTCCTATCGGCAATTGCCTTTACATCTTTATCAAATTCAAACTAAGTTTCGCGATGAAATTCGCCCGCGTTTTGGGTTGATGCGCGGTCGCGAATTCATTATGAAAGATGGCTATTCTTTCCATACAAACGAAGAAAGTTTGAAAAAAACTTATCAGGATATGGCTCAAGCTTATAGCAATATGCTGCGCCGATCGGGATTGCAATTCCGAGCAGTAGATGCTGATTCGGGAGCAATTGGTGGTTCGGGTTCTCAAGAGTTTATGGTGTTGGCTGAAGCGGGAGAAGATGAAGTTCTTTATACTGAAGATGGTCAGTATGCAGCTAATGTAGAAAAGGCTGTATCGATGCCTGCTGATGTGGAACCGTCGCCTTTTGCAACGTTTGAAAAGCGGGAAACGCCGGGAACTGAAACAATTGATAAACTTTGCAAGTTTTTGAAATGTTCTCCGACGCAAGTTGTCAAAAATGTGCTTTACCAAGCTGTTTACGACAATGGCATCACAGTCTTGGTATTGGTAAGCATTCGCGGCGACCAAGATGTGAATCAGGTAAAGTTGCTGAATGAGTTGACGAAGTTAGCGGGCAATTATCAAGCTAAAACTGTTTTATTTTTGACTGTTCCCGATGCGGAAGCTCAGCGGAAATGGGCGGCTAAATCTTTACCTCTGGGTTATATGGCTCCGGATCTTGCTGATGATTATATCGCCTCCAACCCCCCCCAACCCCCCCTTACCAAGGGGGGGCAAGAAGACTCAAATCCCCCCCTTACCAAGGGGGGGCAAGAAGACTCAAATCCCCCCCTTACCAAGGGGGGGCAAGGGGGGGTATCTCCCAAGTTTTTGCGTTTGGTCGATCGCACTGCAGTTGACCTGACAAACTTTGTCACTGGTTCAAACGAATCAGGATACCACGTTGTCGGGGCTAATTGGGATAAAGAATTTCCGCTACCAGCAACGGTTGTAGGTGTCAGAACAGCTAAAAAGGGCGATCGGGCAGTGCACAACCCCGAACAAACCTTGCAAAGCGCCAGAGGCATCGAAGTGGGTCACATCTTCCAATTAGGCACAAAATACTCCCAAGCAATGGGCGCTACCTACACCAGCGAACAAGGCGAAGAAATGCCCTTTGTGATGGGCTGCTACGGCGTCGGCGTGTCGCGGCTAGCTCAATCGGCCGTAGAACAATCCTACGACAAAGATGGGATAATTTGGCCAGTGGCGATCGCCCCGTATCACACCATCATTAGCATCCCCAATATTTCCGACGCCCAACAAGTAGAAGTCGCCGAAAAACTCTATGCAGAACTCAACCAATCTGGCATTGAAACCCTACTAGATGACCGCGACGAACGAGCCGGAGTTAAATTCAAAGATGCTGATTTAATCGGCATTCCCTATCGCATTGTTCCGGGTCGTTCTCTGAAAGCAGGCAAAGTTGAAGTTGTGGAAAGAGCAACTCACAAATCACATGAAATTCTCATTGATGAAGTAAATTCAACTTTAAAACAGTGGATTGAAGCCGCCATCACCTAACCCTTTTTAATTGGTAAGGTGCGCGCTGCACCTACATTTAGGCTCGCAATGTGCGCGGTGTAGACCCTACATTAGCTCCCCTCTTGGGAGCATCTCACTGTTGCAGCCAAGCTAGGAATAGGAGTTTGGAGGCAGGAGACAGGAGACAGGATGCAGGAGGAAAGAGGAAGAAAGAAGGAGCCAGAAGAAGTGTTTTTACCAATATGAGATGCTCTTCTCTCTTCCCTGTTCCTTCTTCCTTTTTCCCTGTTCCTTCTTCCCTCTTCCTGACATCCATTACATCCGTTACATCCGTGGAGCGAATCCGTTGCCGAACTTCCCTCTTCCTTGAGATGTGAAATTCCCTAAAACTTAAAACTCGGTATGAATCTGAACCTAAATCAGTTTCTGCGATTCCCTCAATCCCGAATTGGGCGGTACTTAGCTCAAGTAACTGTCGTTGCTGTCGCTTACGCCGTGGGGGCGAGGCTAGCAATTTCAATTCAAGGTGTCAATCCTTTTGCTGCCTCGGTGTGGCCACCCGCAGGAATTGCACAAGCCGGACTTTTATTGTTTGGGCGTAAAGTCTGGCCTGCCATACTTTTGGGCACATTTTTGCTCAATTTGGTTAACCCAAGTGAACAGATATTTGCACTTTGGCTGGGAGGAAACGCCGGGGCAATTCTGCAAGCGGTTTTTGCAGTAACTGCCCTGAGCTGGTTCCGATTTCGTCCCTCTATCGAGCGCTTGAAAGATGTAATTAATTTAATCTTGTTTGGCGCTTTAATTGCTACTCAAATTAGTTGCACTATTGGCGCGTTTTCTCTAGTTTTAGCTGGCAAAATAGAGTGGAGCGAATATTGGTCTACTCGATGGAATTGGTGGTTGGGAGACACAATGGGAGTTTTAATTATAACTCCATTAATTTTAATATTAACTCGTCCTCAAGTAACCGCCGATAATTTAAAAATACAAACAGAGACAAAGAAAAATTATTTAATTGAGCGGGGAGTATGGTTAATATTATTAATTGGGGTGAGCTGGCTGGTTTTTGAGTCTAAACATCAAGCTTATATTGCTCGTTATCCCCTGGAATATTTGCCGTTTCCTTTGATAATGTGGGCGGCGCTCAAATTCGGTCAGCGAGCCGCTGTTCTAGCATCGTTTATTGTCTCAATAATCGCAATTTTTGGCAGTTCTCATGGAGGGGGGCCCTTCACAGCCAAAGCCGACAATATTAATCAGGCTATCTTATTTTTGCAAGCTTTTATGGCTGTAGTTACAATTACCTCGCTGTTATTAGCAGCGACGGTAGCTGAACGGACAGCAGCGGAGTATTCTTTACGACAGAGCGAAATTAAATATCGAGAATTGGTGGAAAATGCTAACAGCATTATTCTGAAATTGGACGCAGACGGCAATATTACTTTTTTTAACGAATTTGCAGAAAATTTCTTTGGTTACAAGGAGGAAGAAATTCTGGGAAAAAATGCCTTGGGAACCATTATTCCACGGACGGACTGTGCAGGAAATAACTTAGAGTTGGTTTATAGTCAAATTTTACAAAATCCCGCTCGCTTTACCAGCTATGAAAATGAAAATATGCGGCGCAGTGGCGATCGCGTTTGGGTATCTTGGGCAAATAAACCGCTGGTTGATGCAGCGGGCAAACTTTTGGGCATCCTCTGCATCGGGACAGATATCACCGATCGCCGAAAAGCTGAAATAGCGTTGCAGAAGCTCAATGAAAAGCTGGAAATCCGAGTTGAAGAGCGGACAAATGCCCTGAAACAAAGCGAACTTCAGCTACAGAAACAGAAATGGGCATTAATTGATTTAGCCAAAAATAAAGCGCTGAATCAAGGCGACTTAACAAAAGCGCTTCAAGAAATAACTGAAACTGCTAGCCGTACTCTGGAAGTTACCCGATCGAGCGTCTGGCTGTACGATCGCACTAAATCCAAGATCGAGTCCCTGGATTTGTTCGATCGCACTCTCAACCAACACTCAGACGGTTTGGAATTAGCAGCAGCAGATTATCCTGTCTATTTTCAAGCACTGCGAGAAGAACGCGCAATTGCTGCCTTTGACGCACAAAACGATTTTAGAACCCGAGAATTTACCCAATCTTACCTAATTCCGCTCGGCATCACTTCTATGCTAGATACGCCGATTCAAATAGGCGGAGAAACAGCAGGAGTTCTCTGTTTAGAACACGTAGGAAGGCTACGCTATTGGACGATTGAAGAACAAAGTTTCGCTGTTTCTCTAGCAGACTCTGTAACTTTCGCAATGGAAGCGCGAGAACGCCAGCGGGCTGAAGAAGCACTGCGGCAAGCTGAAGAAAAATACCGCAGCATCTTTGAAAATGCGATAGTCGGCATTTTTCAAACTACCCCAGATGGGCAATATCTCAGCGCCAATCCTGCTTTGCTTCGGATTTACGGTTACAGTTCACGCGAGGAATTGGTGGCCACACTAACTGATATTAGCCAACAACTTTATGTTGACCCCGATCGCCGCGCCGAGGTTGTCCGCTTAATAGAAGAACAAGGCAAAGTATCGGATTTTGAATCTCAAATTTACCGCCGAGATGGCAGCATAATTTGGATTTCCGAAAATACTTATACCGTGCGCGATTCCTACGGAAATTTGCTTTATTACGAAGGTACTGTTCAAGATATCACCACTCGCAAACAAGCTGAGGCCGCTTTGCGCTTAGAACAAGAAAAATCTGACCGTCTCCTACTCAACGTTTTACCGCAACCGATCGCCGAAAGACTCAAACAAGACCAAAGCATCATCGCCGATACTTTTTCCGAAGTAACAGTATTGTTTGCAGATATAGTCGGTTTTACCCAAATTAGTTCCCAAATTTCTCCGTCGGAATTAGTTTCCTTGCTTAACGATATTTTTTCCACATTCGATCGCCTAGCAGAAAAGCACGGATTGGAAAAAATTAAGACTATTGGCGACGCCTACATGGTAGTAGGAGGGCTGCCCATGCCCCGCAGCGATCATGCAGAGGCGATCGCAGAAATGGCCCTCGATATGCAGCAGGCAATTACTGACTTCAGCAATCTCCACAATCAAGATTTTAGCATCAGAATTGGGATTAACACCGGCCCTGTCGTCGCCGGAGTAATCGGTATTAAAAAATTTATTTACGATTTATGGGGAGACACCGTTAACACCGCTTCCCGCATGGAATCCCACGGCTTGCCGGGGTGCATTCAAGTCACGTCTGCAATTTATGATATATTGCAGGACAAGTATGTATTTGAAAGTCGCGGCGCGATCGAAGTTAAAGGCAAAGGCGAGATGAACACTTATTTTCTTACAGGCATCAATTTATAGCATCAGGAAGAAAGAAGGAAGAAGTAATATAAGAAGTCATGTTTCAGAATTAAGCATTTCCTAATCTTCGGGCGCGGTTGCTATAGTTAGTTAAAAATATAACACTCAGTATGATTCCCAAAAAAAATCAGTTCCTGCGATTTCCTCAATCGAGAACTTGGCAATACTTAGCAAAAATAGCTGCCATTGCTTTTGCTTACGCTTTGGGAGCAAAAATAGCAGTTTCAATCCCTGGCATAAATAAATTAGCTACTTGCGTCTGGCCGCCCGCAGGAATTGCACAAGCTGCAATGTTATTATTTGGTAGCCGCATTTGGCAGGGAATAGCTTTAGGCGTATTTTTTTACGAGACTATTAACCTTGACGTATCTTTAACACTTGCAGTAATTAGTGCTTTTTGCGCTTGTTTACAAGCTTTGTGTGCATTTACTTTGCTGCAACAGTTAAAGTTTCGGCCCTCACTCGATCGGCTAATCGATGTAGTCAATTTAGTTTTCTGCGGTGCTGTAGTTGCCACTCAAATCAACTGCACTCTCGGCACGCTGCGCCTCTGTGTAACTGGTTTAGTTGACTGGAGCGAATATTGGCAAATTCGATGGAATTGGTATCTCGGAGATACATTAGGAGTTTTAATTTTTACTCCCATGCTGTTGATTATATACCACTACAAACAAGCGCAAAGCCCTTCACCAAATACAAGTTATCAAACAATTGTAAATCGCATCGGTGCCGGAATATGCCTGCTGTTATTAGTAACAGTCAGTTGGCTAGTATACAACTCAAAAAGTGAAGGTAATCTCTCCGGTTATCCCCTCGAATACTTGCCATTTCCCTTAGTAATTTGGGCAACCATTCAATTCGGCCAGGGCGGGGCTGTTTTAGCATCTTTCATTGTATCCAGTATCGCCATTTGGGGCGGTTCTCAGGGAGGCGGCCCTTTTATTGCCAAAGCGGAAAACATCAATCAGGCCATCTTATTTTTGCAGGCTTTTATGAGCGTAATTGTAATTACATCTCTGCTGTTGGCCGCCACTGTAGCCGAACGTGCCTCAGCAGAGGATTCGCTGCGGCAAAGCGAAATTAAGTATCGGGAATTAGTGGAAAATGCTAACAGCATTATTTTAAAACTAGATACGGAAGGAAATATTACTTTTTTTAACGAATTTGCACAGAAGTTTTTTGGTTACGATGAAAAAGAGATAATTGGCCAAAACGCAGTGGGAACAATTATTCCCCAGAGAGATACCACAGGAAATGACTTGGCAGCAAAGTTGAGAGATATTTTGCAAAACCCAGAACAATACACGCGAAATGAAAATGAAAGTATCCGGCGCAGCGGCGAGCGGGTTTGGGTATCATGGGCAAATAAACCGCTGTTTGACGCGGTAGGAAAGTTCGCGGGAATGCTGGCAATCGGTACGGATATCACTGACCGTAGGCGGGCTGAAATGGCGCTTTACAAGCTGAATGAAGAGTTAGAATTTAGAGTGAAAGAACGAACTAATGCTCTGAATGATACTTTAAGTGCACTGCGAGTTCAACAGGAACAATCAGAACGCTTGCTGTTGAATATTTTGCCTGAAGAAATAGCAAATCGGTTAAAGCGGGGAGACAGTACGATCGCAGACACTTTTGCTGACGTTACTGTCTTGTTTGCGGACATAGTAGGCTTTACTCAACTCAGTTCCCTAGTTTCTCCAACGCAATTAGTAGCCTTGCTGAATGACATCTTTTCGACATTTGACAACCTAGCAGAAAGGCACGGTTTGGAAAAAATTAAGACGATTGGCGACGCTTACATGGTAGTTGGAGGGCTGCCAATTCCTCGCCCGGATCACGCAGAAGCGATCGCAGAAATGGCCATCGATATGCAGCAGGCAATTACTGACTTCAGCAATATCCACAATCAAGATTTCAGCATCAGAATCGGCATCAACACTGGCCCGGTTGTCGCCGGAGTCATCGGTATTAAAAAATTTATTTACGATTTGTGGGGAGACACCGTTAACACCGCTTCCCGCATGGAATCTCACGGCAAGCCAGGGAGTATTCAGGTAACAGAAACAACTTATCAGCAGTTGCGAGAAAAGTATTCCTTTGAAAACCGCGGCGCGATCGAAGTTAAAGGCAAAGGCGAGATGACTACTTATTTACTGAAATGCCGAAAATTGCTCTAGTAAAGGTTTTTCTCTAAAAGTAAGGGCGATCGCACTCTCAAGCGTGCGATCGCCCTTACTTTTACGCTAGCCAAGTTTTTTAAAGCTTGTACAGGTTAATTCCAGCTTCCTTCGCCATGATTTCCAAACCCTTGTTTTGCAAGGTTTTAATCGCCTTTGTAGAAAGGTGCAATTTTACCCAGCGCTTCTCCTGCGGCCACCAAACCCGCTTCCACTGCAAATTTGCCTCTTGCAACTTGTGAGTGCGGTGGTGCGAGTGAGAAACCGCAAAACCGTTATTCGCCTTTTTCCCCGTTAGCTGACATTTCCGTGACATATTTCCCTCCAGATTACCGTTTTTTTGCGTGCAGCATTTCATTATATCGCAACAGCGCAGAACCCCCCTAGCCCCCCTTGTTAAGGGGGGGACAAGAAAACCCCCAATCGCCCGCTCAGCAAGGGAAATAAACTCTTGCTCCCCCTTTACCAACAGAAATAAACTGATTAGGTAAAGCTCCTGCTCCTACTAACAAAAATAAACTCTTGCTCCCCCCCTTAGCAAGGGGGGGTTGGGGGGATAATTACATTGCACGTTCCGTCAATTTTGTCAAGACTTGATTCGATCGCTCGACAAAATCCTTCATCCCTTCAGCATCGAAACCCTTCTGGGCCATCAAAGCCAAGTCGTAAACGTGGTGACAAATCATACTCGCCAACTCAGCCGACGGAGACTCCCCGCCGCCTTGAATAATCGCACCCTGACTCAAACTCGCCAGATTTTGAATCAGCGGATGAGACGTATTCACCAGCAAAACGTGTTCTTCGGGGAATTCGGCCGCTTGCTGCTGCAAAAGCGCCGTCATGTCCCGCATCCGGCGTAAAGCTTCCGGCAAAAGTACGATCGCAGGTGGCGTCGCCTCTGCTGAGTCAGACTTCAAAGCTTCTGTGCGAATGTTCACTTTCGGCTTATTGAGAGCTTTTTGGAACATTTCTTTAACTTGTTCGCTGCGAGTTTTATTCGTCGCCGGATCGACAATTTCCGCTTCTTTCTCTTTGTCAATTAGCGTTTCGTCGATGTCGGAATCAACCCGCGAGAATTTGACATCTGAGTGTTCTCGTTCCAAGAAACTAATAAAGTGCGTGTCGATGAAAGAATCCATAAACAGCACTTCTAAACCTTGGCTTTTGTGCATTGCCACGTAAGTTGCTTGAGACGCAGGTTCCGTACAGTAAAAAACGCGATTTTCGTGACGTTTTTGATTGCGTTCCAAATACTCTTTCAGCGTCGTGTAAGGCTGCGTCGAAGTAGAAGTTTCCGACTTCGGAGTGACATCTTGCCACAAATCTCCTTCCTCAGTTTGCACCTGAACTTCGGGCGTTACAGTTTCTGGCTTCTCGGCTGTTGGTTCGTAGGTGCTGCGGTAGATTAAAATATCTTCGACTTGCTTTTTGAACTTGTCATCGTTGAGAGTTCCGAACTTGACAAAAGTGCCGATATCTTGCCAGCAGCGGATGTATTCGTCACGGTCGTCGCGGTAGAGTTCTTTCAGGCGATCGCCCACTTTTTTCGCAATATAATCAGCGATTCTCCTGACTGTGCGATTGCTTTGCAAAGAACTGCGAGAAACGTTCAGGGGAATGTCGGTACTGTCAATGACTCCCCGCAGCGGCATCAAGAATTTAGGGATAATTTCTTCGCAGTGGTCGCTGACAAAAACCTGGTTGCAGAATAGCTTAATATTGCCTTGGGTAACATCGACATCCGGCCGCAGTTTGGGAAAGAAAAGAATCCCATTGACAATAAAAGGATAATCTGTATTCAGGTGTACCCACAGCAGCGGCTCGTCTTGGAACGGGTAAAGGTAACGGTACAGTTCTAAGTAATCTTCTTTTTGCAAATTGCTGGCTGATTCCCGCCAAATTGCTTTGTGCTTGTTGAGTTCCTCTCCTTCAAATTTGATGGGAACGGGCATGAAATCGCAGTAAGTTTTGATTAACTGCCTAATCCGACTGGGTTCTACATATTCTTGTTCTTCATCTTGGAGAGTAAGAGTAATAGTAGTGCCACGTTCCGTGCGGGTGGATTCTGATAGTTCAAAAGCGGGGGAACCGTCGCAAGACCAGTGTACTGCTTGGGAGCCTTCTTGGTAAGAAAGAGTGTCTATATCTACTTTCTGAGCGACCATGAAAGAAGAGTAGAAACCGAGACCGAAGTGACCGATAATTGCGTCGTCGCCACTGCCTTGGTATTTTTGAATAAATTCTTCAGCGCTGGAGAAAGCGACTTGATTGATGTATTTTTTTACTTCGTCGGCGGTCATGCCGATGCCGTTGTCGGTAATTGAGAGTGTTTTGTTTTCTTTGTCGATCGCTATGTTGATTTGCGGTTCGCCCATGTCGCCGCTGTATTCGCCGGAACGAGAAACCATTTTGAGTTTAGCAATGGCATCGACGGCGTTAGAAATTAGTTCCCGCAAGAAGACTTCGTGGTCGGTGTATAGCGACTTCTTGATAATCGGGAAAATATTTTCGGTATGGATTGAGATTGTTCCCTGTTCTAAAACTGTCATAATTTTTCTCTGTGATGACTGCTAAGTGCTTAGAAATAGCTATTTAATGATTTTCGGCGATCGCGCTATCTTCTGCAAAAGGGATTACCCTAAAAAGACGATTCGGTTTCCCTCACATAGTAGCTCACAAAGGCAACTGCAGGAGAAAGGTGCTGCCGGAACCCAATTGGCTGCGGGCGCTGAGGCTGCCGCGGTGGGCGCGGGCTATGGTTTGGGCGATCGCCAATCCCAGTCCAGAACCGCCAGTATGGCGCGATCGATCGCTGTTGACTCGGTAGAATCGATCGAATATTCGCTCTAAATCTGCCACCGCGATCCCAATACCAGTATCTTGAACCTGAACGATCGCCTCGATGTGATTGCAATCTAAAATAACTGTTACTTTCCCGCCCGCCGGAGTGTATTGAATGGCATTAACAATTAAATTAGCAACTAAGCGATAAAGTTGGTCGGAATTGCCGACAACATTTAATTGCTGCTGTACGCGCATTTCGGATGTTAGCGCTACCTTAGAAGCGATCGCCAAAGCTGCCAATTCCTCTACTAAATCGCTAACAAGGTCATTCAAACAACATAATTGAGGGCGATCGCGTATCGCTTGATTATCCATGCGAGCCAGCAGCAGCAAATCAGCCACTAACTGAGTTAATCGTCGGTTTTGGCGATCGATCGTCCGCAAAATTTCCTGCGCCTCTTTTTCATCTAATTGAGGCGTCAACAGCGCTGATTCTACTGTCGCCTGCGAAGCCGCTAAAGGCGTCCGCAATTCGTGAGCAGCATCCGCTGTAAACTGTTGGATTTGTCGGTAGGAAGAATAAATTGGTTTCATGGCCAATCCTGCCAATAACCAACTAGCAAAGCCGATCAGAATCAATGCTGTAGGCAATCCTAATTTCAAAACCCATTTCACTGTACTGAGATAATCATTAAAGTCTTGCAGGCTCCGCCCAACTTGAAAATATCCCCAATCTAGCTGTGTTTGGGTGTGTAAAGCTACAGAAATTTGGTGATAAACATTACCTTTTGTGTCAGTTATTGTTTGCCAGTATTGGGAGTTAAATTCGGCTGGTAATTCTTCGGGATAAGCGCCGGCGGTAGCAATTAATTTACCGGAATAATCAAATAAACGAATATAGTAATAGCCTTGGTTGATCGCGCTTAAAATATGGCGGCTTGGCAACTGTTCTTTAATGCCTTTAACTCCCATTAGGCGGAGGTTGGGCAAAAGTTCGTTTACTATAGGCTCCAAGCGTCCGGGCTGCTGCAATTTGAGTTCTAGGCTGTCGTGTAGCGTCCCCGCTACCGATTCTAATTCCCGGTCTATGGCTACCCAGTGAGCGTGGGCGATCGCCTTGTATACGCCAAATCCCAACAAGCTTAAAATCAAACCCATTACAGCCGCATAGGAAATGGCTAATTGCCAGCGAGTCCGGTTAAATAGTTTATTTTGATTCATTTAAACTTAGATTTTATATAATTGTTAAAAACAGGCAAGATGCCTGTTCCACAAAATTCAATTTTACTCGTTACCAGGCAGAGCCTGGTAACGTATAGCTGGAGGCTCTGCCTCCAATTTTCCGGGAATCTATTCGAGGGACAGCCTCTGGAAATTGGCTTCGAGGCAGAGCCTGGGAACCAATTAGTTTTCATGTTTTAGGAGTTCTGCATATCCGCTCATTCCGAGCTCCGCAAGTTGTCGGTCTTCTTCGGCAAATTCGCTGTAGAGTGCAGCTAAGTTAGTTTCATCCATTGCTGGAATAGTAACTAATTTGGCACGAAATTTCAGGAAAGCAATAAAATCAAATACTTGTTTGAGTTGTTCTATATCGAGCTTTTCTAACTCTTGTTGGATTAAATCTTTCATGGCAGTTATTTTTCCGATCGAGTTTTCTATATTCTACGGGTTCCCAGATTCTGGCTGGGAACCCGTAGAATGCTTAAGAACAGGCAAGATGCCTGTTCCACAAAAATTAAATAAATTTTTTTGTGGGGAGGAGGGGTGGGGCCGGAGTTCCCGCCCTACTTTAATTTTTCATCCGGTATCCGACGCCGTGTACAGTTTCAATTAAATTCGCGCAGCCAACTGATTCGAGTTTGCGCCGCAGCAAGCGCACTTGAGCTGCTACCACATTGCTAAAGGTATCTGCACTCGCCTCCCATATCTGATTCCGAATTTGGTCAGTGGTGACAATTTGGTTGGGATGTTTCATAAAGTATTCTAGCAGTTGAAACTCTTTGTTTGTCAGCGAAATTATCTGATTTTTGCCGTGGGTATCGAGATGACAAGCTGTGCGATTTCCGCAGTCGAGAACGAGATTCCCTACCTGTAGCTGTTGCGGTTGAATTTGGGGCGATCGCCTTTGCAAAGCCCGCAATCTTGCTAACAGTTCCGCCATCCCGAACGGCTTGACTAAATAATCGTCCGCCCCGGCATCTAGTCCCGCCACTTTATCTTCCATTCGGTCTTTTGCTGTCAGCATCAATACGGGCAGTGCGCTATGTTTAGCACGCAATCTCCGTAGCAGTTCCAATCCTGACAATCCTGGTAGCAACCAGTCAAAAATAGCGAGGGTGTATTGCGTCCACTGGCTGTCTAAATATTCCCAAGCTTCATTGCCATCTAGGGCCCAATCAACTATATATTTTTCCTGCTTTAAGGTTCGCTCGATCGCTTTCCCTAAATCTGGCTCATCTTCAACTAGCAAAACTCTCATAACTCTAATTTATAGCGGTAAATCCTTATACATAGTTAGCGATCGGCAGCATCTACCCCAACATCTAACCTCACATACTGAGATGAAATCAGCATGAAATTTTCTAATTTCGCAGAAAAAGATGATAGTTGACAATTATTGACAACAAGCTAGAAATGTCTTATACTCAAACGCAATCAAATTTTTGAGAATATTTTTAAATAAGTATGACAGATTTATCCGATCGTCCCGGCATGAAAAAGCCGGGGCGCTGGAGTCGCCGCCAACTGCTACAGCTAGGAATAGCTGGTGCAGGGGTAGCGGGCAGCGCGATCGCACTTCAAAACTTGACTCGCAAACCGACATCAGTCGCGAGAATACCGCCCATCCCCGCAGATGCACTCACCGTCAGCAATATTAACCCGATGCAAATTGCGCGGGATTTTGATTACGGCACGGTGACGCGCGAAAACGGGCGCACGGTTCGGGAATTTCGCCTGGAAGCTAATACTTCGATCGTCCAACTTAACAGCGCCGTCACTTTCAACACCTGGAACGTCAACAATCGAGTACCGGGGCCAACATTGAGGGCAACTGAGGGCGATCGTATCCGCGTCATTTTTTATAACAAAGCCGGACATTCTCATTCGCTGCACTTTCACGGCGTTCATACCAGCGAAATGGATGGCGTTAAACCCGTGAAAAACGGTTCGGTATTTATTTATGAATTCGATGCCAATCCTTACGGATTGCATCTATATCACTGCCATATTGAGCCCGTAACTCGCCATATAGGTAAAGGACTCTATGGAATGTTCATCATCGATCCGCCAAAACCCCGCCCTCCTGCCGATGAAATCTTGTTAATCATGGGAGGATACGACGTAAACGACGACGAAAAAAACGAAATTTACGCTTTTAACGGGTTGCCCAATTATTACATGAACAACCCGATCCCTATTTACCGAAATCAGCTAATCCGGCTGTACGTTCTTAACC
Organism: Microcoleus sp. BR0-C5; assembly: GCF_036705045.1. Classification (NCBI taxonomy): domain Bacteria; kingdom Bacillati; phylum Cyanobacteriota; class Cyanophyceae; order Oscillatoriales; family Microcoleaceae; genus Microcoleus; species Microcoleus sp. BR0-C5. Next base: position 52,776 of record NZ_JAUBTR010000008.1, on the reverse strand, counting down.
TAATTGAGTACGAAGCGGCAGTGACTTTTCACCTGCACGCCAACTTTTTTGACGTATATCGCACGGGAATGACTTTAACTCCTAGTGAAAGAACTGATGTCATCACAATGGGAGTAGCTGAAAGACATATCTTAGAATTTACCTACGGGTACACCGGAAAATATATGTTTCATCCTCATCAAGATGCGATCGCCGAAGCAGGCTGCATGGGGGTATTTGAAGTCATCACTTAAACCAAATCCTGCTACCACGGTGCGGCGATTCAAATAAAGAAAGTATGAAATTATTTGACAAGCTCGATCGCAAATAGGTAGAATGAATAGCTCGCAAATAATTGAGAATATTTCTTAATAACCTGTGAGTCCAAATGCACATAACGTAAAAATTAGCAACTGCCATGTTATCAACTTTTCGTTTATTACTCACATCTTGCACCATTCTTAAGAACAGGCAAGGTGCCTGTTCCACAAACAATGACTTTTCTTGTGGGGTGGGCATCCCCAAGAACAGGCAAGATGCCTGTTCCACAAACAATGACTTTTCTTGTGGGGTGGGCGTCTCGCCCGCCCGTAGCAGGGTTGTTGCAAATGTTGCAAGATATCGTTTATTACCTACAGCAACCGCTACAGCCATCCTCGTTGCTCTGACCGGTTGCGTTTCCACGCCCACAGCCAGCAACACCGACAGCACACCCTCACCTGCTGCTACAGCCAGTCCCGCATCCACAAGCGGTCACAGCATGAACCACGGCGGCAAAGGCGGCATCAACATCAATACTGCCATTCTTTCAGAGTTAGATAAACTCGAAGCCAAGTTAGGAGTACCGGCACTTTCTAACAAAATTCAAGCCAGCCGTCCTTACGGGAAAGTCGAAGAATTGGTATCAAAAAATGTCATTACTCAAGCCCAATTTGACCAAATCAAAGACTTGGTAACTATTGAAAATGTGGTGCTGACAGGCGAGCCCAAAGATGTAGACTACATGACTAAACTTGGCTTGATGAAAGGGCATCTTATAGTAGCCAAAGAACTCTTGGATCAAGGCAAACCCGACCAAGCCGAACCGCACATCGGGCATCCAGTTGAAGAAATTTATGCCGATGTGGAAGATCAGCTAAACGAGCGTAAAATTCCCGAATTTAAGACTACTTTAATTAAATTGCAGGATTTAGTTAAAGCGGGTGCAAAAGATCCGGCTCAAGTGAATGCGGAATTTGACACATCAATGCAAGCAGTTGACGGAGCAATTGCCGCCCTTCCCGAAGCGCAGCGCAAAGATCCGAAATTCGTGCTGCAAGTGATTAACGGCTTGCTAGATACAGCTAATTCCGAATACGGAGCGGCAGTTGCTAACGGCAAAATTTCCGCAATTATTGAATATCAAGATTCGCGGGGTTTTGTCATGTACGCGGAAATGCTGTACAAAGATATAGCCGAGCAAGTGGCTAAAACCAGTCCCGAAATTGACAAAGCAATTGTTGCCAACATGACTGAACTGAAGACAAATTGGCCAACGGCGATCGCACCCCCCGCCCCCGTCAAAACCACCGAACAAGTCAACCAGCTAGTTAAAACCATCGAAAGCGACAGCCAAAAAGTTCTCAAACCAGCATCCTAAAAACATCACTTTCATCAAGAGCGGTAATTGGTAAATAATCTGCCAATTACCTAGCTCCTTAACCACTCCCATTCCCACCATAAAAAAATGAATTTTGGCGAAGCATTGCCCACATTTGTAATTACTCTCCGCGAAGGAGTCGAAGCCGCCTTAGTTGTCGGAATCGTTCTCGCTTGTCTCAAAAAGTCGGGACAAAGTTATTTAAGCCCTTGGGTTTTCGGCGGTGTTGGCTTTGGACTTATTGCCAGCGCTTTGATAGGTGTACTTTTCGGCTGGACTATTCAAATTTTGTCCGCATCTAATCAGCCTTTTGCACCGATTATGGAATCGCTGCTAGAAGCAATCTTTGGGGTTATAGCAATAGCAATGCTGAGCTGGATGCTGATTTGGATGACCAAACAAGCGCGATTTATGAAAGCCGAAGTCGAAGGCGCAGTAAGTGCTGCCTTAACGCAAAACTCTCATGCGGGTTGGGGCGTATTTAGTTTAGTTTTTATTGCCGTTTTGCGGGAAGGGTTTGAAACTGTTTTGTTTGTCGTCGCCAAGTTTCAACAAGGCATTATTCCAGCCCTCGGGGCTTTGGGGGGCATTCTCTCAGCCACCGCACTTGGTGTCCTGCTGTTTAAATGGGGAGTCAAAATTAATATCCGCCTGTTTTTTAAATATATGGGCATTTTATTGCTCTTCATTGTAGCAGGCTTAGTGGTATCTACTTTGGGGATTTTTGACAGCGCGGTGAATATTTTATCGCAAACAAATCGCGAATCAGCAGCACTGTGTTTCTATTACGAAAGATTTACTAAAATCCACTCTTGCATTCTCGGGCCGATGGTCTGGAATACCTCGCAACTGCTTCCCGAAGAAAAGTTTCCAGGTTTGTTGTTGAGTGCGCTGTTTGGATACACGGATAAGCTCTATGTCGTGCAGGCGATGGCTTATTTCGTATTTTTAATTACCGTGGGCGGGATTTACTTTCAAAGTTTGGCAGGTAGAGTTTTCTTCCCATTCAAAAAAACACAGGTAATGAAATAGAAAATTAAGTGCGAGCGAAACGTGATCGGCTTTTTAATGGAAATGCAGGAGGCAGTTGTTTGTTGCTAATAACTAATGCGCCCATAAGTTAGAGCGCATTAGTAAATTACCTATCTATTGATTGAAGGTAAAACGACCGTCAACTTTTTCTCCGTTAATATCCGCAGTCACTTTCACGGGATAACTTCCTGCATCTTTGCCGGGAAACACCACAGCGTAATGTTTGCCCTCAGCATCATACTTGAGAGCTAGGGTTTGCTGCTTTCCATTCGGCAACTGCACTTGAGCCGTCACTTTGGCGTTAGGAACTGGTTCCTTTTTCTCCCCTTTTTGCAAAAAAACATCTAAATGAGTTCCGGTAGCTTCTTTTTCAGGTACAAACTCTAAATAGTAAGCTCCAGACTTTACAACTTGCCCTCCTTGAGTTGCTGTTGCAGGAGCGGTGGCGGGAGCCGAAGACGCAGGTTGAGAGGCGACAGGAGGGGATGCTGGAGTGGTATTTGGATCGCTTGCTTGGTCGCTTTTACTGCAAGCTCCCAAAAATAACAATCCGACACTACCTAAAATAATTAAATTTGACTTGAGCGATTTCATTGGTTTGACTCCTTGCTGACTGACAATAAGTAGAAAATATCATACATTAACTACCTTTCCGTCTTCAATAACTGGCTGAGGTTGTTGAGGTCGTAAAAAATGCCCAAATTGAGCATACAAAGCTGGCAAAACTAACAGAGTTAGTGCTGTAGAAGTAAATAACCCTCCTAAAACTACTACTGACAGCGGTTGCAAAATTTCCTTGCCCGCCCCGCCTTCAAAGACTAAAGGTGCTAAACCCAAAGCTGAAGTTAAAGCAGTCATCAGAATGGCGTTGAGCCGTTCCATCGAACCTTTAATAATTGCTTCCTTAAAAGGCATTCCCTCGGCAAATTTAGTGTTGTAGTTGTCTACTAATAACAAGCCGTTGCGGGTGGCAACGCCGAATAATGTGACAAAGCCAACCAGGGAAGCTACAGAGATGATGCCGCCAGTGAAAGCTACCGCAATTACTCCTCCCACTAATCCGATCGGCAAATTAATCATAATCATAGCAGTTGAAGGAATTGACTTGACGGACAAGTACATCAATACTGTAATTACCAAAAAGGCGATCGCACTAAATATCATAATATTTTGCGAAGCTCTTTGCTCGGCTTCAAATTGACCGCCGTACTGGATAAAATAGCCAAAAGGCAACTGTACCTCTCGTTTGACTTTAGCTTGAATTTCATTCACAACCGATCGCAAATCTCGACCTTTAGCATTCGCCGCCGCCACAATCAACCGGGAAACATTCTCGCGGTTAATAGTATTGGGGCCCGTACCGTATTTAACAGTCGCAACTTGGGCGAGGGGGATTTTGTTGCCACTGGGAGTATCAACCAGCAAATTTTGAATAGTTTCTAAGTTATTGCGGGCTTCAGGCTGCAACCAAACAACTAAATCAAAAGTTTGCTGCACCTCCAAAACTTGAGAAACAACCTTGCCATTCAAAGCTGTTTCAATTATTTCCGAAAGCTCTCCGATTTTCAAACCGTATCTACCCGCAGCTTGACGGTTAAAATTAATTTGAATTTGTGGCACTGGCACCTGGGGTTCGAGTTGCAAATCCACAAGGCCTTCCACTGTTTTCATTTGCTCTTCAACTTTGGCACCAATGCTGCGAAGTTTATCCAAATCCGAACCAAATATTTTAACAGCAATCTGACTCCTGACACCAGATAAAACCTCATCCATCCGGTGAGAAATAAAACCGCCGATATTTGGTGCAACTCCCGGCAATTTACCAAACTCCTGCCGCAGCGACTCCAAAGTTTGCGGCCTGTTTTTCATGCCCTCCTCGCTCAAACCGATATCAATGTGAGCTAAATTGACTCCCGCAGCATCCGCATCTCCCGGAGCCCTGCCCGATCGCACTTGCACGTATTCAAACCTGGTATCATCCTTAAGTGCATCTTCAATAGCAAAAGCCGCGCTATCTGTGGTCTCCAAAGACACCCCCGGATAAAGCATAATAGTATTCACCAAAGTTTGCTCCTGAAACTCCGGCAAAAACACCCGTCCAAAGGAAGGCAAGATAATTAATGTAGCCACCATGCTAGCAGCAGCTAAAGCTAAAATAATCCCCGAATAGCGCATTGACAAATTTATCGAAAAATGATATATGCGCTTGCACAATCTCGGCAGCCAAGGTTCCGCAGCACTCATGCGTTTGGTAGGCAACAAGATAGCACAAAGGGCCGGAGATATTAACAGCGATTCTAGACTAGAAATTACCACAACTACCAAATAAGTAATCCCCATCGGCGTAAAAATTCGACCTTCTACACCGGGCAAAGTAAAAATTGGCGAAAACACCACAATCCCAATAACAGTCGCCCCAATTAAAGAATCGCGCACCTCTTGACTGCCGTCAAAAATCACATCCATCACCGGACGTGGATGAAGAGAAGACGTATTTTCTCTCAAATTGCGGTAGGTATTTTCCGCATAGACGATCGCATCGTCGATCGCAGTGCCGATCGCCACCGACAAACCCCCCAAAGTCATCGTATTTAATCCCAGCCCCAGCCAATTCATCGCCAGCAGCGCCAAGAGCCAAGTCAGAAAGAAATCCAGCAAAACAACCGCCAGAGTGCGCCAATTCATCAAAAACGGGATGAGAATAAGGGTGACAATGATACTACCTTCAACTAAAGCCGATCGCACATTCTCCACCGAGGAATTAATATATTCTTCCTGTCGAAAAGTCACAGTAACTTTAATATCTTTGGGCAGAGCTTGCTGCACCTCAGCCATTGCTGCCTCAACCGCTTTCGTTACCGTCGGAGTATCAGCAACTGGCTGTCTGTTTACCATCACAATCACAGCTTTTTTGCCGTTAAAACTGCCATCGCCCCGCTTGATTGCAGCACCAATCTTGACCTCAGCCACATCACTAATTCTGACGGGTGTGCCGTGGCGAGAGTCGATCGCAGATTGCTGCAAATCTTCCACAGACTCAATCCGCCCCACCCCCCGGATTAAAGTTTCTCGATCCGGCGTAATTAAATACCCCCCCGGCGCGTTAACATTCGCAGCCGCTACAGCTTCGGATACTTGCTGCAACGACACATTAAAAGCTTTCAACTTGGCAGGTTCTACTAATACTTGATACTGCTTTTCTTCGCCGCCGTAAGCCACCACTTGAGCCACGCCAGTCACAGCTAGAAGGCGATTTGTGACTTGCCAGTCAACCAGGCGGCGCACTTCCATCAAAGGAGTAGTTTCTGATGTAAAAGCATAAGTAATAACAGTGCCCACAGGAGAAGTTGTCGGAGAAATTTGCGGTGTTTCTACCCCAGCCGGGAGTTTGCTTTGAGCTTGCTGCAACCGTTCTGTTATCAACTGCCGCGCTTGATAAATTTCAGTTCCCCAATCAAAGATTACCTTAACCGAAGAAAGGCCGACAGCGGAAGACGATCGCACTGCTGTTACCCCAGGAGTTCCGTTAATTGCACTTTCGATCGGCAGTGTTACCAAAGACTCGATTTCTTCCGGTGCCAGACCCGGTGCTTCCGTCTGAATTTCGACTTGCGGGGGTGCAAAAGGAGGGAAGACATCAAGGGACATTTGGGGGATGATATACAATGTCCAAAGACTAATAATAATGGTGGCGATAACGACTAGCCAGCGGCGGTTAATTACCCATCTAAGAATTATGCTGAACATTTTAGGATTTTATAGAAGTGATGACTACCAGCCACCGTTGGGCGATCGACTATTTAACAATAAAAATTAGCAGATATTAAAGGCTCCGGCAGCCGTAGCTTTTCCCGCGATTCCTTGGCTGAACAGTGTTAAATAGCCATTCTATTTAGCTTGACACCCAAAAATGAAATTAGGATGAAATCTTTTAACTTTCAATCCGGATTCATAAGTCATGTAAAATCTAAAATCTAAAATGATATAACCTGTCTTGCTATTTTTGACAATGCAGCTTACAATACTCACATCTTGCACCATTCTCAATTACTTGTTTAGGAACAGGCTTTTCGGCCTGTTCCACAAGAAAACTCATTCTTTGTGGAACGGGCATCTTGCCCGTTATTGACGATCGTAGAGCCTTTCTGGGTGCAGGTAAATTAATCAACTATTTTGCAAAATAGGGAGGCACCCTTTTAACTTACTTCAAAAAGATGAACTTGCCATTATTTCCATCTACATCCATCTTGATTTGAGCAATGTAAAACTGGCTCTGTACAACTTCACCTTCAGGGGTAAAGGCAATTTCACCGAGAGGGGTATTGTACTTTCCAGCTAGGATTTGCTGATTCAGCTTTGTGCGTAACTCTGCCAATGACAACGCGCTGAGTTTGGTTTTACTATCCAAAGCTTTCAAGGCTTCCACGAATACTTGTACGGCAGTGAAGGCTTGAGCGCTAAACTGCGGTGGTTCCTTCTTGTTTTGCTTTACATAAGCATCGCGGAAGGCAGCATTGATTTCGCCGGGGGCTTCGGGACTATAGGCTTGAGCAATGATAATACCATCGCAGAGTGCTTGACACACCGAGAAGATATTAGACGTGTTCAAACCATTGCCGCCAACGATCGTACCTTGATAACCCAGTTCCCGCAGTTGCCGGATCAAGTTACCTCCATCGGCTGCCAATCCTGAAATAACAACTAAGTCGGGTTTGAGAGCGAGTGCATTACCAATTTGAGCTTGAAAGTCCGTGTCAGTAGTTTGGAACTTTTGGACGGTGACGATATCCAGCCCTCGGTTTTTAATCGCTTGCTGGAAAATTTCTGTCTCCGATGTCGTGAAAGCGTCATTTTGAGCATAAAAGACAGCGACTTTTTTAATCTTAGGATTAAGCTTAAGCGCTGCCTTTACTGCATTGGGAGCTACAAGCGAAATAGGTGCAGAGACACGCGCAATATACTCACCAATCTCAGGAATCCCTTTGGCAGTATTCGATGCGCCAAGGACTGGCACTTTTGCTCGTTCTGCGATTGGATTGGCACTAAATGCCTGCTGAGAAGACGATGGCCCAACAATGCCAACCACTCGATCTTGATTAATTAGAGTTTGGAAGGCGTTGATGGCTCCTGCTTCATCTCCTCCAGTGTCTTGAAACACCATTTTAATAGGAGTACCATTAACACCTCCCCTGTCGTTGAAATATTTCTCAGCAATTTTGACACCACCCACTGATTCCTGAGCTAAAAGAGCATAGTTGCTGGTTTGCGAGAATGCTGCTCCAATTGGAAGGGCAGTTGCTGAATTGGGTGTAGCTGCTGCTGGTGTATTGCTCGGAGTATTAGTGGTAGTGGTGGTAGGTTGATTGGTTTGACTGCAAGCAACAACCAGTACAAAAGTGATCAACGAGGTAAGAATTTGAGTAAAGATACTTTTCTTAAACATCTTAGGACTTCCGCAGTGAGTATGTGCAACTACAATAGTCCTGAACATTTAGTTAGGTAATTGGTAATTGGTAATTCTATCTTACTCCGAACTTTCGCCAACTGGGATAAGGCGACAACAACTAGCCAGCGGCGGTTAATTACTCATCTAAGAATAGTGCTGAACATTTTATAATTTTATAGAGGTGATGACTACCAGCCACCGTTGGGCGATCGACGTTAAATAGCCATTCAATTTACGTTAACACCCAAAAATGAAATTAGGATGAAATATTTTAACTTCCAACCTTGATTAATAAGTCATCTAAAATTTAAAATCTCAAATGATATAACCTGTATTGCTATTTTTGACAATGCAGCTTACAATAGTTGGTATGCAAGCATCAAAAGACTACTCGCACGCCCCAATCACCGAAGCCGTGATTGATATACAAGTTAAACTTCCACCCGAAGTTAAACTTGACAATTTGGCGCAGGTGTACTCCAGCATTCAGGCTGAGTATCCTCAGTGTGAAGGAGTGTTACTTTTTCAGGGAGAAATCATGGCAGGTGCTAGTGTTGGGGCAACAGCCAGCCAATCTCCAATTGGCTATATAGCCTCCCGCAACGACCAAAAACAAATTCTTCAACTGCGTTTAGATGCTTTCGCATTCAGTCGGCTTGCCCCTTACGACTGTTGGGAAAATTTTCGGGATGAAGCAAAACGACTGTGGAATATCTATCAGTCACTGACAAATCCAGAAGCACTTGTTCGTTTAGCACTCAGGTATATTAACAGGCTAGATATTCCTTTACCGATTGGCGATCTCAAAGAGTATTTGAGGACATTTCCGGAAGTTTCCGCTGACTTGCCACAAGGATTAAGTGGCTACTTTATGCAGCTACAAATTCCGCAAGAAAACTTGGGAACAATGCTGGTTCTCAATCAAGCAATAGTTCCACCTCCCACACCTGATTTTGTTTCTATAATATTGGATTTAGATCTATTTATGGAAGGAGATATTCCTTCTAATGAAATAGATCTTTGGCACATTTTAGAACAAATGCACGAACAAAAAAACATAGCTTTTGAAGCTTGTATTACAGAACGCACAAGGGAGTTGATTAACTGATGCCTACAATTACCCCCCTACGTCCTAAGGGCGTTTCACAATCACCAAAATTGCTGGTGTTAGAGCCAAAACCCACAGCTCAATTACAAAGTCCTGAAGGCCGAAAACTTGCAGCACTAGCTGATGAAGTGTGGCGGAATTTAACAGTTGTCAAACAATACTTACAAACTCTAGAAAGCATTGGCGAAATAGACTGGCAGCCAGTACCGCCAAAGCGTTCGGAACGAGTAATGATGCGTGCTCAGTTCAAAGGGCGTAAAAAACCTCTGCCGTATATTTTCGATGAAGAATGAGCGTAGAGCCTTTCTGGGTGCAGGTCAATGAATCCACTCTCAGGCAAGGTGATTACCTGCCTGGGTGTCTCGTACCAATACCAGTATTTGACCCAACAAATTTTGGCAAAAACAGTGAAATTCAAGACGTACAAATAGAAGTTAATGAACTCGATTTAATTGTTCTCACCCAAAGCTGCGATCTGGATAATAAAAAAGTAGCTCAGGTAGTCCTGTGTGCAATTTACCATATTTCAGAATTTGAGGAAAATAACGAAGCATTTAAGAAAAAAGGAAAATGGAATGAAGTTTTAAGAGGGAGAACAGAAGGTTTGCACCTGCTGGCATCACCAACGAACCCAGATAATAACAAAGAATCACTGGTTGTAAATTTTAGAGAGATCCAAACCTTGCCTTACGAATATGTGTTGAAACACGCTAGTAATTTAAACGATCGCTGGCGGTTAAAATCTCCTTACCTAGAACACTTTTCTCAGGCATTTGCACGTTTATTTATGCGAGTTGGTTTACCATCGGCTATTCCGCCTTTTTAAGTCATTTTATGTATGTTATAATTGCTAGATTAAACAAAATTTTTAGTTCAAGCTCTTGGCTTCTGTCTCCTGACATTTAACGCGATGGTTGTCATCCCGCAGTGACAATTCATCTACTGTAGTCGCGTTTAATGTCGGTGCAGAGACAGAAAAATTATTGTTTCCAGAATCCGCTGCTATGGCTGGCAATTTGCGCCGATTTCCCCACAACACGCCGGCTGCAAAAGTCAGAGATGCGATCGCAACTCCTCCCCCTATTCCCGCCCACCATAAAGACACGGGTAAATTATTAAAATTAACCTCTGTTACCTTTGGAGTTGCCTTTTTCTTTTCCTCGTCTTGTGAGGGCTTGCTGGATCCCCGCAAAGATTGTGCGTAGAGTTGAGGTGCTCGCTGCGTTACTATCAAATCTCCCTCGAATAAACCCCTCTTCACTTCAACTAAATCTCCGGCCGTTTGACCGAGTTCAATATCAACAGCTTGATAAGCATTGCCATTTTGGACGTAAACGGTTTTTTTACCACTAACCTCCACTACCGCCGCACTCGGAATTGCTAAAATATTTGTTGCAGTTTTGTCGGTTAAAATCTCCAACTCAGCAAACAGTCCTGGCTTTAATTCACCGTTAATATTATCTAGTTCTGCTTTCACCGGCACAACCCGCGTTTCTCCTGACACGGATGACCCAATTAAGGCGATTTTTCCATTGAAAGTGCGATCGGGTAAATTAGCGACTTTTACCCTGACTTCCTGACCCTGTTTTACTTTATTCAGGTCTTTTTCGTAAATGTTGGCTGTGGCAAAAACGCGGCTGTCATTTAAGAGACTCATCAACGGTTTTTCAGCGTTTACTGACTCTCCTGGGGTGATTTCGCGATCGGCTACCGTCCCGGAAATCGGAGCAACTACGGTAACGAGTCCTCGATCGTTGGCAACAGTTCCTAATTGTTGGAGTCGCGCTTGATAGGCTGCGTCAGCCAAGCGAATTCGCGACTGAGCGACTTCGACAGCAGTTTTGCCGCGTTTGACTTGGTTCTCGGCTTCCAACACTTCCCGGCGGCTCTGAGCTCTGGTAAGTTGAGCTTTTGCTTCTGCTACTCTGCCTTGAGATTCCCGCAATTCCCGCATAGGGAGGTCTACTTCGGCTTGTTTAATTTCGGTTTCGGCTTTGATAACTTCAGGACGGCTTTTTGCCTTAGCAACAGTGGCTTTTGCTTCGGCGAAGTGGGCTTGCGATTCCAGCATTGTGCGCCGCGCGATCGCCCCAGATGCCACTAATTCTTTGTCGCGATCGAACTGTTCTTTGGCAACAGTTAATTCTGTTTCTGCCCGTGCTATTTCGGCTTGCGCTATTTCAACTTGACGCTGATAATTTTCTTTAGCGGCTTGCACAACTGAACGCTTGTTGACTAATTCTTGTTCTCGCTGGTACTGCTGAGTTACCGCTGCCAATTGGGTTTGGGCTTGGGCGATTTCTGCTGCGGATATTTGACTTTGGCGATCGTAATTTTCTCGTGCTAATTTGATATCGCCTTCCGCTTGCTGCAAATCGGCCTCAGCTTCGGCACGTTTCGAGAGAGATTCAACCCGCAATTGTCCTAATTCTGAACTCGATAAAACCGCAACGGGTTGACCTTTTGATACTTTGTCCCCAGGCTTAACCAGCAACTCTACTACTTTGCCAGCAACAGGAGCAGTCACTTCGACTTTTTGGTTGGGCAAAGTTTCAATTTGTCCTGTGGTTTTGATGCCGATATCTAGTCTCTGGCGGGCGGCAGGGGAGATTTTAATTCCTAACCGTTTTGCTGTTTCGGCATCCACAGAAATAGCAGCAGGAGTTTGAGGTGTTTCGCTGCTTTGGTGAAATTCATTTCCGTGGCCAGCGTGGGCAAAAACAGCGGCGGGAGAAGTTAGCAAAATTAGGCTGAACAAAATTCCCGAAAAGCTGCTAATAATTGCCGGACATTGAGCATATTTGTGGAATATCATCGTTGGCATTGTCCTTGAAATCAGGTTGAGTGCCACAGGTTTAGCAGTTGGTATTTTGCCAAGGTAAGTAAGTGATACCAATTAAGTAAACTTACTTATTAGCATTTTCCAAGAAGCGACCGCTAAGCAATGACCAAGAGCTAGAAATGCTCTACTCAACCTAGTATTTCACGGTCAAATGAAATTAGGATGAAATTTCGCATCAGCAGCCCAGATGCCCACCAGCTTCTAAAATACGAAGATAAGTTTCGCCTAATGACAAGCGATTGTGCTGTAGATTTTTTTCCGGTTTTTTTATCTCTGCTCGCGCTTCAATTTCGTTTGTCAATGCGCTCACTACCTCATCTACGGCTGCATTTGATTTATCAGTTGTGGTTAATTCCAAGCTGTTCAAGATCATGACCCTACCCCATCTATATAGCTTTTGGCTGAGCTATTTACTACTTTAGAGGTAGAGCCGAGCCCTTGTCTACAGTATTCTTACGTAACTTTCTACTACTTTAGAGGTAGGACGGTTCAATTATCTACAGTATGTGTAGGTAATCTCAGGAAACTGAGGTGGAGTCAGACAAATGCTTAAAGCCACAGTCGAGCTACATTACTTTGTCTACCAAGGTTGTCGCCACTTTTTCCTTTGCTCAATTTCTTGCTTTTGTGAACCAAGTATTTTCTTAACTCTTGAGCTACTGTGATTAAGGTCACTCATTTTCGTGATTTGGGTCACGTTGTGTTGAGGTGAGCTAAATTACTGTTTGTACCAAGCTTGCCGCCACTGTTTCATTTGCTCAATTTCTTGCTTTTGGGAAGTCAGAATTTCTTGAGACAATTTCTTCATTTCCGGGCGTTTTGACTTCTTCAAAGCATCTTGGGCCATCACTAAAGCTCCTTCGTGGTGAGGAATCATCGCATTGATAAATCGCAAGTCAAATTGGTCGTCAGCGGCCCCTAAATCCATGCTCATCATCATGCTTTGCATTTGTTCGGGAGTCATTGCCATCATGTGACCCATTGGAGCGTGATAAGCCATCGGCGTACTGCTGGCTTTGGGATACCAAGTTTTTCGCCACTCTTTCATTTGATTTATTTCGCGGTTTTGAGCAGCAATTATATCAGTGGCAAGTTTTTTCATTTCCGGGCGTTTGGATTGTTTAAGCACATCTTGAGCCATTTTTACAGCACCTTGATGGTGTACTGTCATGCCATCAATAAATCGCAAATCGTAGTCGGCATCAGCAGGGCCTAAATCCATTGACATATCGTGATTCATGCCATGATTCATGCCATGATTCATGCCACCCATGCCACCGCGTGCCACGTCTTGCTTGTTGTTTGCTTCGGTTGCAGCCGTAACATTTGGGGCGGGAGTTTCACTGGAAGGGGCTTTTGAACAAGCTGTAAGCACTCCACTGGTAAAAGCGGCTGTGGCGGTCAACATCAGCGCTGCAAAGCCTGTTTTCAATGAAATTTGTTTCATAGAGCTTATATCCTTAAAACGGCCATTTATCTTCAGGTTTTCACATATAAATGAAATTAGGATGAAATTTTTGAGTGGGAATTGTAAAAAATTATTGCTGTGCCCTCGATCGCACTCAAAGTTAAGATTTACAGAACTCACTTGAACCTAATTATGTAGGGTACACAGTGCACGCCTTACCCCTAGGGGTAGCGTGTCAAACCACTTTTTTCATAATTTCTGATTTATTTTGCAATTCCCCTTGACTCTCCAGCATACTGGAGACTTTACAATGGAGTTAATTCACTTATTGAGCAGAGTAGTTTCTGCTGAGGTTCAAATTATGACTTTACAGCTAAAAGTTCCTAAGATGGCTTGTTCTGCTTGTGCGACTACAATCACAAAAGCAGTCCAAGCCATTGACTCAGCCTCAACCGTTGAGGCGGATCTCAAGACAAAATTGGTCACGATTCAAACCGCTAAGTCGGAAAGTGAAGTTAGGAAAGCGATCGCATCTGCTGGTTATCCAACTATTTAAAGACAAAGAGTAAATGTCTCATTGAGGATGGCATCTATGGACAATCTCACACTTAAATTGCGGGGCATGAGTTGTGCTTCTTGTGCTTCATCTATCGAACAAGCAATTCAATCTGTTCCCGGCGTACTTGAGTGTCACGTAAATTTTGGGATGGAACAAGCAACCATCCAATACGACTCCAAGCAAACCAACTTAGAAACAATTCAATCGGCGGTTGATGATGCGGGATACCAAGCTTTGCCGCTTCAAGAAATGGCTGCGCCAGAGGATGATTCCGAACAAGCCGATCGCAAATCTGAATCTCAAAACTTGCAGCGAAAACTCTGGACAGCAGGTATCATCAGCATCCTGCTAGTTGTGGGCGCTATTCCAGCGATGACCGGCTTGCACCTGCCATTTATTCCCGCATGGCTGCACAATTTTTGGCTGCAATTAGTCCTGACATCCCCCGTACAATTTTGGTGCGGAAAATCGTTTTATGTGGGAGCTTGGAAATCCCTAAAACGGCGGGTAGCAACAATGGATACCCTGATTGCTTTGGGTACGAGTGCTGCTTACTTTTATTCTGTATTTGTGACAGTTTTTCCCGGTTTCTTCACGGCCCAAGGTTTGACTCCTAGTGTTTACTACGAAGTAGCCGCTAGCGTTATCGCCTTAATTTTGTTGGGGAAAACCCTAGAAAATCGGGCGAAGGGAGAGACTTCGGAGGCCATTCGCAAACTCATGGGTTTGCAAGCAAAAACTGCTCGGATAATTCGCAACGGGGAAGAATTAGAAGTGCCGATCGCCCAAGTGGAAATTGGCGACATCGTGCAGGTGCGGCCGGGGGAGCAAATCCCCGTAGACGGAGATGTTATTGAAGGCTCTTCCACGGTAGACGAAGCAATGGTTACGGGAGAAAGTTTGCCTGTCAAAAAGCAGCTTGGCGACGAAGTTATCGGAGCGACAATTAACAAAACTGGTAGCTTCAAGTTTCGGGCGACCAGAGTTGGCAAAGATACATTTTTAGCTCAAATTGTCAAGATGGTGCAGGACGCACAGGGGTCAAAAGCACCGATTCAAAAGTTAGCAGACCAAGTAACTGGTTGGTTTGTTCCCGCAGTAATTGCCATCGCTTTAGCTACTTTTATTATCTGGTTTAACGCGACTGGAAATATCACTTTAGCAACCGTAACAATGGTGGAAGTGCTGATTATTGCCTGTCCCTGTGCTTTGGGTTTGGCGACTCCGACTGCTGTGATGGTGGGTACGGGTAAAGGTGCAGAAAACGGGATTTTAATTAAAGGAGCCGAGAGTTTAGAATTGGCTCACCAAATCCAAATTATCGTGTTAGATAAAACTGGAACTCTCACAGAAGGCAAGCCGACTGTAACTGATTTTGTGACAGTTAGGGGAACGGCGAACAGCAATGAGTTAAAGTTGCTGCAATTGGCGGCGTCACTAGAGCGAAATTCGGAGCATCCTTTGGGGGAAGCTGTTGTGAGGTACGCTCAATCTCAAGAGGTTAATTTGACGGATGTTAAGGATTTTGAGGCGATCGCGGGGAGTGGTGTTCGCGGGGTTGTAGCCGGAAAGTCGATCGCCCTGGGAACGGTGAGGTGGATGCAGGAACTCGGCTGCGATACTGAATATCTGGAAATTCGCGCGAGAGCTTTGGAAGCTGCGAGCAAAACGGTTGTTTGGATGGCTGTAGAAGGCAAAATAGAGGCAATTCTGGGCATTGCGGATGCTCTCAAACCGTCGTCAGCGCAGGCGGTGAAAGCACTTCAAAAACTTGGTTTGGAGGTGGCGATGCTGACTGGAGATAATCGCGCGACTGCGGAGTCGATCGCCCAATCTGTCGGTATTACTCGCGTTTTTGCCGAAGTTAGACCCGACCAAAAAGCAGCTCAAATCCAAGCCCTGCAACGGGAAGGAAAAATTGTCGCAATGGTGGGAGATGGGATTAACGATGCACCGGCTTTGGCAGCTTCAGACGTGGGAATTGCGATCGGCACCGGCACAGATGTGGCGATCGCCGCCAGCGACATTACCTTAATTTCAGGAGATTTGCAAGGCATAGTTACAGCAATTAAACTTTCCCGCGCCACCATGCGGAACATCCGCGAAAATCTGTTTTTTGCGTTTATTTACAACATCGCTGGAATCCCGATCGCGGCGGGCATTTTGTACCCCATTTTTGGCTGGCTGCTAAATCCAATTATCGCCGGTGCAGCAATGGCTTTCAGTTCAGTCTCTGTAGTTACTAATGCTTTGCGATTGCGGAATTTTCAAGCCAAATCTAGTGCATAAATTATAATTTTTACCCAGCCTCCTGGTAAGCAATGCCCACCATTCACCGATTTATCAACAAAAATTTCTTGCATCAACTAGGATAAATTTAAAAAATGTTGAACCAACGCCAAATCTTAGGAAGCCTCGTAAGTTTAGGAATTATGCTCGGAATTGCATCGGGAGTTCGAGCAAATCAAATATCAATCCATCCTGCCCATTCAACCGCTAAATTTCGGCATATCGAACAGCCGTTAAGTGTGAAAATAGGCGTAACAGCAGGCGGATTGACATTAATTGGTTTAGAACTGTGGTGGTTTTTGTTCAGTAAAAAGCAAGCTAAAACCAGGTAAACTTTGCCGAGGCGGTTTTTTTCAGCAGGAAATCGCTAAAATTGAGGAAGCTTAAAAAATTTGGAGTGAGCTAAATGCAACTATTACACACGATGCTCCGAGTCGGCAACCTGGAAGAGTCCCTCAAATTTTACACCGAGGTTCTGGGCATGAGATTGCTGCGGAAAAAGGACTATCCAGACGGTAAATTTACTCTGGCTTTTGTGGGCTACGGCGATGAATCCGACACTACAGTTTTGGAATTAACATACAACTGGGGCGTCACAGAGTACAATTTAGGGGATGCTTACGGTCATATTGCGATCGGCGTTGACGACATTTACGGTACTTGCGAAGAAATTAAAGCTCGCGGTGGTAAAGTTAGTCGCGAACCCGGCCCGATGAAGCACGGTTCAACAGTCATCGCTTTTGTGCAAGACCCAGATGGATATAAAGTTGAATTAATTCAACTGGAAAATCAAGGTAGCAACACCCAGAAAGTAGCAGCAACAACCGCATCTTAGAGTTCGTCCTCTAGTCCTGGTATAGCAATCCTAAATGATTATACTCGTTACCAGGCTCTTCCTGGTAACGCAGATCCGGAGGAAGAGCCTCCATAGTCTGGGCCGAGGCTCTTCCTCGCTTACATCGGTTCCCAGGCAGAGCTTGGGAACCAGTTAACCAGTTATTGAAACTGATGCGAGGATTGCTATAGGGTGCGTCAGAAACAATTTTTTTGAGTTAAGTTGAAACTTTTTCTCTGACGCACCCTACTGAGGGGATTTAGGGGGTTTTTAACACTTTTAATGCGATCGCACCGATGGTACAAACTGCTGCAAATATATTTTTTGCCACAATACAGAAAAACTGCTCCCTATTTGGCTTAAGCTATCAAATTGAGGAATTAATTTAGATTCTCGGCGCTGGTCTAAAGCAGCGAGCGCCGAAAAAAACACAGCTAATACTAACAAAAATACCACCATTACACTAAATAAAATAGTCCAATAAACTAGAAATTCCCTTGTGTAGCTGACCGCGAATATCCAGTTAATCACTAAATTTGATAAATAAAAAAACAGCCCTACTGAAAACCCCACCTCGAACAATAGCCACGTCCAGCTAAACATATCTGTTGCCGTCTTGCTATTTTTGGATGCAGAAAGTTCTAACTCTCTAATTTGGCTGTTAATATTTGATGTGACTTCATACAACGTATACTGCAAAGAATCTCTGATATAATTGAGTTCATGGTCGAGGTTTATGCACTGCTCGGAGGTACTTTTATCCAAGCTCAGGTTTTGGATTTTCTTGCGGTGCGCCGCCAGTTTATTGTCTAGAGTGTAATCCCATTTTTCCAGCCGATCTAGCGTCAAATACAAAAGTTCCCTATTAGCATCTAACAAGCTCTGGCAATTTATGATTGACTTAACTAACTTGCTGAGATTGTTGATATGCTCCTCTAGAGTATGTTGGTATTCCCTTTGTTTAGCTGACAAGAAACTTGCGAGTTCGACATCCCGATCGCCGCACAGCGCCAAAGCCTCACAATACAAATCGTCAATTTCCATTTTACCGAAATACAGTGACACTTTGTAGTCCTCGATTTCGGAAAGAGTCAGCAATTCTAAGGGCTGATATTTTACCTTAAATTTATATAGGAGCGCTGTCAGAATCTGCGATGATTTTCGCTCCAGCTTGTCTTTGTAGGGTGCTAAAATAATGGAAACTAAATTTTGGACTTTCGCTTCGGGGTGATGCAGGAACTCAAAAATTTTGGCAAGTATTTTAGAGAATTCCAAGTCATTAAAATTATTGTCCGCAACTTCCAAAAAGTTTTTTACCGCTGGATCGTTTTCGGCATTCAATTTGTAGGAGTCCCTAAGTGCGATCGCCGCAAATACTCGATCGATCCAAAACAGATATTCCTCGCAATCCATTGGCAGGCTCGGCAGCAGCCAGCTAGGGCCGTACACCCAAAAATCGAGACAATTCTCATATTCCTTACCGCTGTCATTTCTGCTGCTGTCGTCCAAAGCAAATTTGTTGCTTGCTAATAGTTGAATTTGCTCTTCTACAACCTGCCGCTCAATTTCCCATGCATTGATTGTGAGATTTACACCACCTTCCTTGCCTTGCCCTTGCCCTGCTTCATTCGACCAAATTGACTTAATACTAACAGCCGCAGACCACCGAATTAAAGGATTCGCTCCCCCTCGTGCTTCCTGTTCTAACGCCGCCAGCAGATTTTTGCTAAAATTACTTGCTCTAGCCTTTCTCTCACTTGATATCAGCCCCTCTCGCACCTTCCCCAATGCCTGAATTGCCAAAGCGCGAAACAGCAAATTCGGATGCGGTTTTCTGACGGATGTGGGTATATTTTCTCTGAATATTCCGCTGTTAGGTACGCCCAAAACTTCAGCAAAAGGCTCGATCCCGCACTGTTGCAGGAATTTTTCAACTAGGTTTATTCTTTGCCAAGGTTGAGTATATTTAGTGAGAAGAAAGATTAGTGCTGTGCCGCTGCACCCCATTGACTCAGGGATGTTAGTGCGATCGAGTTTCCACAGATTGCTCGTCATAATTTGTCGCCATGACAATTGCTAGATATGGAGGCCGTTGTTGGATGCTGAATTCAGCATTACATTTACTGTGGCTTTTTGTCAATATTAGTCCTGAACGCATAGGGAATTTGAAACCTGGTTTACCGAGTAAATTTATTATAACTCAATCCTAGATTTTCCCGATAAACCTAGTTGATCAAGACCAATGTGCGTCCAGAACTAAATATATTATTTTGCATTGATCGGTGAAATGTCAAAATTTTTGGTTGAGTTGAGTCACGAAAACCAACCTACTATCGTCATTTCTTTGTCTGAGCTTTTAAGATTTTGTCGCTCACCATTTGGTCAACGATTAAGTCGCTGATAATTTGAGCTCCGTGGGATGTAAAGTGCAAGCCGTCATTATTTTTCACATAGCCTCGCTTACCCGATTTATTAGCAACTACTGGAACAAATTTTCCTCCTTGTGCAAAAGTATCCCAAGTAGAAATAAATTCGATTTTGGATGAAGATTTGCTGGCAGTTTTATAAATATTGTTCATGATGGGAAAAGCTTTGAGATACGAAGATTTGTTAGGCATCGATTGACCGACCCAATAAACTTTTCTCACGGATGACGAATCAAGTAAATTGGCATATTTTTCAACTCTTTCTTGATAAGCTTTTTGCCATTCTTTGGTCATAATTTTCCAGCCTTTTCCTTGAGAATCAATGATATTTTGACGGTCATTGGCTCCAAACAAAACTATCACTACATCCGGCTGGTAATTATTAATAATTTGTCTAGTTCTGGCATACCAGTCATAATAATCTATCCGATTTAATCCCGTGGACACCTTGTAGTCAATTTTCGTATCGGCGATATTGTATTTTTTCTTAAGACTGTACTGGAGTTGAATTCCTAAGTCGAACATTACGGAATCTCCAATAAATAAAAATCTGCGATAAGGTATGGTCAGTTTGGGTTTAGCTGGGGTTGTTTTTTTCCCTGGAGTTGGTTTTTTAGCATTAGCAGGCTTTGGGGGTTCAACGGCCGCTTTTTTTTCGGTTTGGACAGGAGGAAGTTCTGATTCTTTGGGGAGGCTATCGAAGTTAATATCTTTAATTTTGCTCCAAAAATCTTGTTCGGATTTTCGGAAACCGTCTATTTTTATCTGGCGCGCGGCTTGTTTAATTTCTGGACTTGCGAAAGGAGTTGAAGCAAAGCTTTTGAGAAATAATGATAAGTTTGAAAATATTAAAGTGACAATTACAGAAGTAACAATTAGCAAAAATTCCCGGTCTTTCATATTTCTTAGAAATTAAAGTAAATAAAAGGCGGCATGGTACTCGGCCCCAACATCAAGATAGTATACACGAGCAGCGAAACTAAGACAACCCGAAAGAAAATGTTTTTTAATGACAACACGGTTTGCAATAGTTGGGAGATGCGATCGCCCCACAAGTTGATCGCGCCAATGACTGCAATTACTAAATACAATTGCCAAAAGTTAAACTGAAAAGTTGTGACGGCAGGATGGACAATTCCTTCAAAAAAACTCACCGCAGTTTCCCAATTGGGAGTGCCAAAAAATACCCAGCTACAAGTAACAAAAGTAAATGTTAGCAGCCAACTGCAAAATTTAGCAAATCTGGGAAAGGCATAGTCTAATTTAAAGTGGATAGCTTGGGGGATATCTTTACATAAATGGTTGACAATTAATCCTAAACCGTGAATTGCTCCCCAGAAAATAAAGTTTAAACCTGCGCCGTGCCACAATCCACCGATCGCCATTGTCATCAGTAAATTTACGTACTTTCTCAACTTGCCGTATTTGTTGCCGCCAAAGGGAAAGTAAAGGTAATCCCTCAGCCACTCGGAAAGACTGATGTGCCACCTTTTCCAAAATTCTTGCAGACTGAGCGATCGGTATGGCATATTAAAGTTGGCAATGGGTTTAAAACCCAGCAAACAGGAGATGCCGTTGGCTAAATCCGAGTAGCCGCTGAAATCTACGTAAATCAAACAGGAATAGGAAATTGCCGCGAGGATTAAATCGATGCTGCTGTACTGCTGGGGGACTTTGAATGGCAAGTCAGTGAAGTTAAACAAAAAGCTCGATAAAGTATATTTTTTGAATAGTCCCGACAAAATCAAAACTATAACTTCTTCAATTTTATAGTCGTATTTTTCCGGTGAATTTAGCTGCCAGTAAAATTCGCGAGCTCGCGAGATTGGCCCGGAGGCAATTTGCGGAAAGTAGGTAATGTAGGCGGCGTAATCTACAAATTTCGGACAGGGGATTTTTTGCTGGTAGCAGTCAATTAAATGGGAAATCATTCTAAAAGTGTAGAACGACACGCCGACGGGGGCGATTATTTGCAAAACTGGAAAGTCGGCGGGAATTTGTAGCTGGTTCAGTACCTCAAATAAAGAAGTTACAAAGAAGTTGCAATATTTAAAGATGCCGAGATAGCCAATGTTTAAAATTAGACCGGAGATTAAAGCAAGTTTTTTATATTTACTCTTGCAGAGAACCCGGAGAATGATATAATTGTAGACTGTAGAGAAAATCAGGAGCAAGAGAAAGTCAAAGCTCCAAAAGGAATAAAATAATAAACTCGAAACTAACAAGACAATTTTATACAAATCGACTTGGGGTTTCACAGAGACGATCAGGCTAAAAATAATTAGGAAAAATACTAAAAATTGGTAAGTGGGAAATAGCATAAATCTCAGTCGCTAAAAAATCTTGTTTCGGGCAATATTTTTATAAGTACGGCCAGCGAACCTATCGCCAAGGGTATCGCCAGAGTCGGTCTGAACGCACCAAATATCGGGGTGGATTGCGGAGTGTAAGCTTTTGCAAGAGGTCAATTAGGTCACAAGTTCCGCCGTAGTTAACCGCACTCATAAATTCATAATCCTGTTTAAAGATTATGATGGTTGTGAGACGATGTATTAACGGATAACAACAGGAATCCCCTTGATTGCGAGGAACCAACGTGCAGCCAACAGACCCTAGCAAATTTACAGATCAAGCCTGGGAAGCCATTGTCAAATCCCAGGATGTAGCCCGCCGCTTTGCCAATCAGCAGCTAGAGGTTGAACATTTAGCCATCGCCCTTCTCGAACAGCTTGGCTTAGCAAACACCATTCTCAGCTTGGCTGGGGTAGATGCCACCCGCTTGGCGCAGCAGTTAGATGCTTTTGCCAAACGACAGCCCAGAGTTGCCAACGCTGACCAACTATACCTCGGTCGCGGCTTAGAAGTGATGTTAGATGTTGCCGAAGCCACCAGGGCGACTTGGCAAGATAATTTTATCGCCGTTGAACATTTATTAATTGGCTTAGTAGAAGACGAACGAGTCGGCCGCAGGTTGCTGACAAAAGGCGACGGCCCGCCGGGCCGCCCCGGTTACGATCGCAAACCCCCAGCCGGTACACTCGATCGACCAAAACTAGAAGAAGCAATCAAATCTTTCCGCGCCACTGCTAAAGCCCAAGAAAAAAAATCCGAAACGAAAGGCAGCCGCAGCAACGCTAAAGCGCAAGATCAAGATGGCGAAGCTAACTCCGACGCCCTCAGCAAGTACGGCCGCGATTTGACAGAAGCCGCCAAAGCCGGCAAACTCGACCCAGTAATCGGCCGGGATGAGGAAATCCGCCGCGTGGTACAAGTTCTTTCCCGTCGTCAAAAAAACAATCCGGTGTTAATTGGCGATCCCGGAGTCGGAAAAACTGCGATCGCCGAAGGTTTAGCCCAACGAATTGTCAACGGCGACGTACCGGAATCTTTGAAAAATCGCCAGCTATTTAGCCTCGACATGGGCAGTTTAATTGCTGGGGCAAAATTCCGGGGCGAATTTGAAGAACGATTGCGATCTGTTCTGCGGGAAGTCATCGATTCCGACGGGCAAATTGTCCTATTTATCGACGAATTGCACACGGTTGTCGGCACTGGTGGCGGTGGCAGTTCCGGTTCGGGAATGGATGCGGGAAATTTGTTAAAACCCATGTTGGCGAGAGGTGAATTGCGCTGCATCGGCGCTACAACTCTCGACGAATTCCGCAAGAATATTGAAAAAGATCCTGCCTTGGAACGCCGATTTCAACAAGTATTTGTCGGCGAACCCAGCGTTGAAGATACTGTTTCGATTTTGCGCGGATTGAAAGACCGTTACGAACGCCACCACGGGGTAAAAATTACTGATTCGGCCCTGGTAGCTGCTGCAACTCTGTCTTTTCGCTATATTTCCGATCGCTTTTTGCCGGACAAGGCGATCGACCTGGTAGATGAAGCTGCCGCCCACTTGAAAATGGAGATTACCTCTAAACCTGTGGAATTGGAAGGAATCGACCGCCGGGTGATGCAGTTGGAAATGGAAAAATTGTCGATCGAAGGTGAAGGAAAAGGTGCTCTAGCCCCTGGGCTCGGCTTCCGCGTCGAACGCATCACATCTGAGATTGACATTTTAAAAGTCAAGCAGGAAAAATTGTCCTCTCAGTGGTTGGGCGAAAAGCAGTTGTTGGATGCAATCAATAAATTGAAAGCAGAAGAAGACCAACTGCGAGTCCAAATCGAACAAGCAGAAAGGGCTTATGATTTGAATAAAGCCGCACAGTTAAAGTACGGCAAGTTGGAAACTGCGGTGCGCGATCGCGAAGCCAAAGAAGCGGAACTTTTGAAACAGCAAGCTCAAGGTTCTTCCCTGCTGCGCGAAAAAGTTACTGAGGGCGATATTGCGGAAATTGTCGCTAAATGGACGGGCATTCCGGTTAACCGGTTGTTAGAGTCCGAACGCCAAAAATTGCTGCAATTGGAAAAACACTTGCACCAAAAAGTCATCGGTCAAGAGGAAGCTGTAACAGCCGTGGCAGCGGCAATTCGGCGCGCTAGGGCGGGCATGAAAGACCCCGGAAGACCGATCGGCTCTTTCTTGTTTATGGGCCCGACAGGCGTCGGAAAAACTGAGTTAGCGCGGGCGTTGGCGGAGTTTTTGTTTGACAGCGATGATGCGATCGTCCGCATCGATATGTCGGAATACATGGAGAAACACAGCGTTTCCCGGTTGGTAGGAGCTCCCCCCGGCTATGTCGGTTACGATGAAGGGGGACAACTTTCCGAAGCAGTGCGGAGACATCCTTATTCGGTAGTGCTGTTTGACGAAGTGGAAAAAGCGCACCCGGACGTATTTAACATTTTGCTGCAAGTGTTGGATGACGGCAGAATTACCGATTCTCAAGGTCGAGTGGTTGACTTTAGAAATACCGTAATTGTGATGACTAGCAATATCGGCAGCGACCACATTTTAGACGTGTTTACTAAGAAGGAAAAAACCGTCAAAAAACCTGCGAGTCGGAAGCAGGAAACGAAAGATTTGTCAAGTCAAAAGACAGATTATAAAGTGGCGGCCGATGGTACTGTTGAGGTGTCGGCCCAGCGAGTTGAGGTTGATAGTGTAAGTAAGAGTGAAAACAAGACTGAAAACAAGAGCGAAAATGAAAATTTATTGACTCAAGACCGGGAGACCGACCAAGAGTACGAGCAGATGTTAAAACGGGTGATGACAGCGCTGCGATCGCACTTCCGGCCCGAATTTCTCAATCGGGTGGACGAGATAATTTTGTTCCACACTTTGAGCAAGGTCGAACTGCGGCAAATAGTCAGCATTCAAGTGAAGCGGATCGAGCGTTTGTTGGCAGAGCAAAAAATTACTTTGGAACTGTCGGATGCGGCGAAAAACCATATCACAGATGTCGGTTACGACCCGGTTTACGGTGCTCGTCCCTTGAAACGCGCTATCCAGCGGGAACTGGAAAACCCGCTGGCAAACAAGATTCTGGAAAATGCGTTTGTGGAGGGTGATACAATTGCGATCGACTGTGAAAATAACTCTTTGCAATTTCGCAAAAAAGAGTCTCGCCCAGCGCTAGCAGGTAACAGTTTGTAGTTGCCGAATAGTTA
>NZ_JAUBTR010000008.1:0-27554 GCF_036705045.1 Microcoleus sp. BR0-C5 | reverse complement strand
GGAACAGGCAAGATGCCTGTTCCACAAACCATCCATTTTCTTGTGGAACAGGCATCTTGCCTGTTATTGAAAATTAGGAACAGGCAAGATGCCTGTTCCACAAACCATCCATTTTCTTGTGGAACAGGCATCTTGCCTGTTATTGAAAATTAGTAACAGGCAAGATGCCTGTTATTGAAAATGGTGAAACCTGTTACTTGATATCAAGAATTAGACATGGTGCGGCTGCCATAGGCATCCATGCTGTAGGCGGGAACGCGAACGCGGTAATCAACTTCTGTTCCCGTCACTGATTTTGCCAGTTGTTCAAAAGACTCATCGTTCCAATTCCGCTCGTGGATAGGCTTTGACTGTTCGCCCAGGAAATATGCTTGAGTGCCAATTAATGCTGCTGCGACCCAACCGACGATTAAAAGAGCGATTACAATAGCCATATTTGCTTTTTCCTTAACTTTTGTTGCTTTATGTAAACTAATGTAACGAAAATTAGCAATCAACGTCAAGGTACTGTAATGTCGTGGCAACCGTCCGGCAGGTAGTAAATACCCCACCTAATCCTGAGTCTGTAGGGTGTGCTTAGTGTCAACAAGGGCTCGATCCCCCCTAGCCCCCCTTAATAAGGGGGGGACAAGAGTGTTCTCTCGCGTCCCCCTTATCAAGGCAGGGCGGTTTCATTCTCACCAAAAACATGAATTTTGACTCTTGTAGTGCGACCCCTACTCCCCGTGCCTACCCTCCCCATCAACGATTTGCTCGTGTTTCAGAGATTGGGGCAGCCACTCTTTGCTGCCCCTACAAGAGAATGAAACCGCCCTGCCTTATCAAGGGGGATTTAGGGGGATCTAGACTGGGCTACCAGCGAGAGATACAGAGGGGTTTCAGGCTTAAGTTGACACGCCTTGGTAGGGTGGGCACCGCGCATCGGTAGCTAGCACAGTACCCGGATTGTGAACTGTATCCGAAATAGCAAAACAGATTGTTGAGACTTTATAGTTAAGAAATTATAAGTTTTGCGTTAATAAATTACGATTAAAAGTCTGCCGCTGGCATGAGGAATTGCGGCCAAATTATGAGTTATGATTTATCGGTTTGGATGGGAACTAACAAATCCCAATTACCAAATTTTAAGTACAAATTACTAATTACCAATCCTCGCTACAAATCATGCCAAACTCAATGTTAAATGACGACCCCTTGTGGTTCAAAGACGCGATTATTTACGAAGTACCAGTTCGGGCTTTTGCCGACAGCAATGCAGACGGCATTGGCGACTTTAGAGGACTGACAGAAAAACTGGATTACCTGCAAAACTTGGGAGTAACAGCAATTTGGGTACTGCCATTTTTTCCCTCGCCGCTCCGAGACGACGGCTACGATACATCTCACTATACTACCGTCAACCCGATTTACGGCACATTAGATGACTTTAAAGACCTTTTAGAAGCAGCGCACCAACGGGGAATTAGGGTCATTATTGAGTTAATTGTTAACCACACTTCCGACCAGCACGCTTGGTTTCAGCGAGCGCGCCGTGCCCCGAAAGGCAGTAACGAAAGAGATTTTTATGTGTGGAACGACACGCCGGAAAAATATCAAGATGCTCGAATTATTTTCAAAGATTTTGAAACCTCTAATTGGGCTTGGGATGCGGTAGCAAAAGCTTATTACTGGCACCGTTTTTATTCCCACCAACCCGATTTGAATTACGACAATCCCGCCGTCCGCCAAGCCATCTTAGATGTGGTAGATTTCTGGTTGGCGCTGGGAGTAGACGGACTGCGGATGGATGCGGTGCCTTACCTGTACGAGCGCGAAGGTACTAACTGCGAAAACCTGCCAGAAACTCACCTATTCCTGAAGCAATTGCGGCAGCACGTAGACGAGAAATTCCCGAATCGGATGCTGCTGGCTGAGGCGAATCAGTGGCCGGAGGATGCGGTTGAATATTACGCTGCTGGCGATGAATGTCACATGAACTTTCATTTTCCGCTGATGCCGCGTTTATTTATGGCTTTGCACATGGAAGATAGCTTCCCAATTAGCGACATTCTCCAGCAAACTCCACATATTCCCAATAATTGTCAGTGGGCATTATTTTTGCGGAATCACGATGAATTGACGCTGGAAATGGTGAGTGATGAAGACCGAGATTATATGTATCGGGTTTACGCTCAAGATACTCAGGCGAGAATTAATTTGGGCATCCGCCGCCGCTTGGCTCCTTTGATGGGAAATAACCGCCGCCGCATTGAGTTGATGAATGCTTTGCTGCTGTCTCTTCCGGGTACGCCGGTGCTTTACTACGGCGATGAAATTGGCATGGGAGACAATATCTATTTGGGCGATCGCAACGGGGTGAGAACTCCGATGCAGTGGAGTGGCGATCGCAATGCCGGTTTCAGCCGTGCTAACCCGCAGCGGCTGTACGCACCGCCAATTGTTGACCCTGAATATCACTACGAATCTATTAACGTGGAAGCGCTGCGGGCGAATCCGAGTTCTCTGTGGTGGTGGATGAAACGCCTGATTGCAATTAGGCAGCGCTTCCAAGCATTCGGCCGTGGAACTTGCGAGTTTCTGTACCCGGAAAACCGCAAAGTTTTAGCTTTTGTACGCACTTATCAAGACGAACACATCCTCGTAGTGGCTAATTTGTCACGCTTCGTTCAGACGGCAGAATTAGACCTTGCGCCCTTTAAAGGTGCTGTTCCCGTGGAGATTTTCGGCCGCACGGAGTTTCCGACCGTTGGCGAGTCACCTTACTTTTTGAGTTTGAGTCCTCACACGTTTTACTGGTTTACTCTTACTGTTAAACACGAAGATTTTTCGCTGCACGGTGTGCCCACAGACTTGCCTACTTTGGCGGTGATAGGTAATTGGAAAACTGCTTTTGCTACAAGTCAGTTAAGCGATATGCTGCTTAATCTTTTGCCGGGATACTTGCGGCGGAATCGCTGGTTTAGCGGTTCAGATCGGACAATTCAATCTTTAGAAATAAGTGAGGTTTTACCGATTGAATGTAAAGATAGCGCGGGAGAGGAATCTCAAGTTTACATTCTGTTTTTGCAGTTGAATTATACTGAAGGTATGCCGGAAACTTACGTTTTGCCTTTAGGGTGGGAAGAGATTAAAGGCGATGTGGACGATCGGGCGATCGCGCGCCTGCACTTCCCTGAAACCAAAAAGGAAATCGGGGTACTATTTGATGCTGCTGGGGAAAAAGGTTTTCTGAGCGCACTGCTGGGGGCGATCGGCAATTCTCGCAGTTACAGAGGTGTTGCAGGTCAACTGGTAGGAATTGCCGACAGTGCATTCAAATCAGAAGAAGAGTTAGCGCAGCTCGAACCTCACCTGTTCAAAAAAGAACAAAGCAATACATCTGCAGGTTACGGCGACCGCTTCGTCCTGAAAATATTGCGAAAAGTCGAGGAAGGAATCAACCCCGAATTAGAAATAGGACGCTTTTTAACAGAGCGCAACTCGATTCAACACTACGCTCCAATTACCGGAGCATTGGAATATCACACACCAGCCAAACAAGTCCTTACAGTCGGAATCCTACAAAAATTAATCCCCGACAGCGTAGATGCTTGGTCTTATACATTAGACACACTGCGCGACTATTTCGAGCAAGTAATGACAGTAGAAGCAAAGCATTCCAGCGAGAATTTATCTACTGCCCCGGAAAATTATTTGCCGAACGCTGTGACCGGACAAACCCAGCGGCAGCCAAACTCGCTAGTAGCCGATTTATCCCTAGAAATTCCGGCATTAGCTCGCGAACTCATCGGCTCTTACTTAGCATCAGCCGAACTTTTAGGTCAGCGGACAGCCGAACTTCACCTCGCTTTAGCTTCTGACATAGAAAATCCCGCTTTTGCCCCAGAAAGCTTTACCTCGTTTTACCAGCGTTCCATCTATCAATACATGAGAAATGTGGCAGGAAGAACTTTGCTGGAGCTGAAAAAACGGCTGTCCAAACTGCCGCCAGAAGTACAAAAATCGGCGCAAAAGCTGCTCAACCGTGAAGATTTGCTCATGGAACGTTTCAAGTCTATTTTGAACTTGAGAATCACGGCCGATAGAATTCGCTGTCACGGGGACTTTCATTTCGGGCAAGTTCTTTATACAGGCAAAGACTTCGTAATTATTGATTTCGGAGGAGAACGCGATCGACCCTTAAGCGAGCGGCGGATGAAGAGGTCGCCCCTGCGAGATGTTGCGGGAATGCTGCAATCTTTGAGTTACGCTGTTACTTTGGCACTCCGCAATGAAGTAGAAAGTGGCATGATTCGCCCTGAAAATCTCCCGGAGATGCAGCAGTGGGCAAACGTTTGGCACCGCTGGGTCAGCCTCACTTTTGTTAAGAGCTATTTGGCAACAGCAGCCGATGCAGATTTCTTGCCCAAATCTATCCCCGAACTACAAGTTTTGCTGGATGCTTACATTTTGGAAAAAGCGGTTGCCGAGCTAGCCTACGAACTCAATTACCGCTTAGATTTCGCGGAAATTCCGCTTCAGCGGATTCTACAATTGCTGAATTTATAAGGGCGGGTTTATCTATACTCATTAGGGTGCGTGGCTTTCTAGCCACTCAATTGGCAGCGAGATGCTGGAGAGTCACCCACCTTACATGACAGAAATCTGCTTTGATAACGATTTTATCGGCGAATATAATTCGCTCTTTTACCAACAAATTCGGCGCCCCGCGAGGCTACCAGACACGATGCTAAAAAACCGATCTCCTATTACTTAAAATAAAGAGTGGCTTGATATAAAACTTGTTCTTGATGCGTTAACAAAGTGCAGTCTGAAAGCGGGTAAGCCACACAAGTAACAGCGTAGCCCGCTTGCAATTCTGACGGCTTCAAAAACTTTTGTTCGCTTTGGTCGATTTCACCGCTCAGCAGTTTGACAACGCAAGCAGAACACTCTCCTTGCTTGCATCCATTCGGCAAGCGGATACCGGCATCTTCTGCCATATCTAAGATATACTGGTCGTCTGGTACTGCGATCGTGCGATCGAGCGCCCGATCCTCATTCACCAACCGAACTTGATAAACAGCCATTTTTTTCTTATTCCTCGCGAAAGGACGGGTTTACGATGCTTTTAGTCCTAGCAAATATTTCGGGTAAAACCCGCCCCTACAACTAGAAAGGGCGGATTTATATCGTGTATATCTAGACAAGTGCTTCTTGATAATCGAGATTTTCATCTAGATAAATAGCCCGAATATCCTCCGGCAAGTTGGATTCTAAACTTTGATATCCTTTTTGCAGCAAAGCCTTTACCTGAGCCGGCGAAATAGCTTCGCCTTCTGCTTGCAAATAAGCTGCAATTCGAGTTTCGCTCCAGCGGAAAGTCTGAGCCATCAACACCACTAAACGCGGCAGCGGCGCTAACAATTCTAAGGCTTGTTTGACGTAACACCACAGGGGAGGCGGAGCCGATTGCAAAGAGTAGTGAATCGACTCAACAGGGGGTAATTCAGCTTGATTTATGCAGACTGCGGTGACATTAATCAGCCAGTTTTGGAGACTGAGATTTCCGCCATCAGACTCTTGGATCTCGCGGCGCAAATCCAGACCTCGGAGTTCGTGATAGATGTGCAGCCAAGTGTGGGCAAACAGGTAATCGCCTTGTACGGGCGATCGCACGGAATGGCGAATCAGGGAGTGTACAATTTGAGCGTAGCGGCAAAAAATAGCCGTGAAGAACCTACCTTGATCGGGATGGTTTTGAAACAGGGTCAATAATTCCTGATCGCTGTGGTGAAACAGGGATTTGACCACAGGATGGTTGAATTCGGAAAAATTAGGTGTTTGCACAATTGTTCTGGAATAGCTTTGTTAATAATTGCTGATGCACCTGAATGATACTCTATCTATTAAGCCACTGTCTAATAGTTTTGTGAGTTTCGGGCGATTTGTCTCTCGAAGGAGTTGGATTGTGCGAGCGCACTTGCTCAGCTAAGGTTTTTGAGTCGGCGGAGGCTGCTGTGGAGCAGCTTTTATTGCTCCCAAGCGCTGCAATGTGTGAGTGTACCAGTCGAACTCCCGCGAAGCTGCAAATTTTTCCCTGTTTTCAGCGCATTTTTGCTTTTCGGTTTCCAGACTTTCTGTGTCGCTTTTAGCTGCTTGCAGCACCTCGAACAAGATGCAGTGAGCTAGCCCTTCTCGGTTCTCAGGCGCCTGTTTTTCGTCAATATCAATCGCAATTTTGAGGCTGTCAATAGCTTCGCTGTAGCTTTTTTTTTGTAATAGGGTCCATCCCAGGTTTTTGTACAGCTTGTATTTCACTTCGTCAGTTTGAATATTCTCCAAACCGAGGCGAAACATCATCTCAGCTAGGGTGTAATCTTTTTTGAGAAAAGCTAAGCGCCCCAAATTGTTGAAAGCTTTGTACTTGTTCCCAGCCAACGCAGTTTGATACGCTGTTTGAGCGTCGTCAAATTTGAGCAGGGCTTCGTAAACTTCGCCCCGATACAGGTGAAAATCCGCATTCTGCGGGTCGAGGGCGATCGCTTGGTCGAGGTTATTTCCTGCTTGCTCCAACAGACCTTGATGGAGATTTTTTTGTCCGTTTTGACTGTAATATTTAGCAAGAAGTGGCAGGGAAGCGTTGAGGGCGAGCGCGCTCAGCATCATGATTGCTGACAAGCCGGTAGTAACTTCAGACTGGTATTTTAGAGGAATTTTTAAATTCTTGAGTAAGCCTTGAACAAATTGCTGCCCCCCCTTCGTGAACGATCCGCCTGCTACCAGCAGCGTCAGCCCGCTGTGGCTGAGCATCCCAAATGCTTCGGTGATTCCGACGCCGCCTACTGCAAACCGCGGCTGAATGCTGGCAATAAAGCTGGTAGTCGTTACTAAGCAAGCAACACTCAGCAATTCCCACAGCCAGTCCCACTGTTTTGACGCCGTCTGGAGTTCGTCGATGTACCACCACCAGGCAGCCTGCGGGGGATTGAAACTGCGCCGCCACCTACCTAGGTTGGCTGCTTCGTTAATTGACTCAGCCTGTTCTTTCAAGCGATCGTCTAACTGAAGTACAGTAATTAAACTTTCAGGAGCAGGTTGAGGTGTGCGGCCGAGAGTGGCACTAAGGACATCCCGCGCCGCTAGAACTTCTAGGACTTTTTCGGGCTGTGGATTTGATGCCTTATTGATCGCGCTCAAGGCTGCCTCGTAGCGATTGATAGCAGAGTCTAAATCAGAGGTAATTTTTCCATCAGAAATCGTCATCGTGAATATACAACATTTTTGGAATATTGTCTACTATCCTAGGACAGTTAATATCTGATCGCAAGCTTTTTATTGTAAATTTGCCCCAACTTACGGAAAAACTCTATTCGTAGGGTGCGTACCAGGGTACCTTACTACTACAGATAACCATATCCTCCGCCCCCCGGAGTCTCAATGACAAACACATCCCCAGGCTGCATTTCCACACTCGCCGTACTCCCCAAATCCTCAACATTTCCATCAAATCTCTCAACATAATTCCGCCCAACTTTCCCCGCCTCACCCCCCTTCAAACCGCAAGGAGAAATCACCCGCCGCCCCGATAAAATTCCCGCCGTCAGATCCTCCCGAAACCGCACTCGCCGCACAACTCCATTACCGCCGCGATGAGATCCATTCCCCCCACTATTAGCCCGAATTTCAAAACTTTCTAACAACACCGGAAACCGCCATTCTAATACTTCGGGGTCAGTTAAACGCGAATTAGTCATGTGAGTTTGAACCGCATCCGTGCCGTCAAAATCTGCACCAGCACCCGAACCGCCGCAAATAGTTTCATAATATTGATAGCGCTGATTTCCAAAGGTAAAATTATTCATAGTTCCCTGAGAAGATGCGATCACTCCCAACGCGCAATACAAAGCATCGGTAATATTCTGCGAAGTTTCCACATTTCCCGCAACCACCGCCGCTGGATAGCGAGGATTCAGCATACAGCCTTCGGGATTGATGATTTCGAGAGGTTTCAAACAGCCCGCATTTAGAGGAATATCGTCATCTACTAATGTGCGGAAAACATACAAAACAGCAGCTTTGCACACGGCTGCGGGAGCATTAAAATTGTTGGATTGTTGACCTGAAGTGCCAGTAAAATCTATTTTTGCACTGCGCGCAGATTTGTCAATTGTAATCGCTACCTTAATTTGTCCGCCACTATCCATCGGATAAGTAAATTCGCCATCACTCAAAACCTCAATTACCCGCCGCACCGACTCTTCCGCATTGTCTTGTACGAAGCCCATATAAGCTTGCACTGTCTCTAATCCGTAATGTTCTACCATCTTGAGCAGTTCTTCTGCGCCGCGCTTGTTAGCAGCAATTTGTGCTTGTAAATCGGCTATATTTTGAGCGGAATTGCGAACAGGAAAATTACCCGATGTCAGAATTTCTAGTAATTCTTCTTCTCGAAAATTACCCTCCCTTACTAACAGCAAATTGTCAAGCAATACACCTTCTTCAGTTACTATTTTACTGTTAGGAGGCATGGAACCGGGAGTGATGCCGCCGATGTCGGCGTGGTGTCCCCGCGAGGCAACATAAAACAAAGGAAGGGAGGAAGAATTATCAAATACTGGAGTAATAACGGTGATATCTGGTAAATGCGTGCCGCCGTTGTATGGATTGTTAGAAACATAAACATCGCCCGGTTGAATCGCATTGCCTTGTGCTAAAATTAAAGCTTCAACGCTTTCGCTCATCGAGCCCAGATGTACGGGAATGTGCGGCGCATTGGCAACTAATTGCCCGTTTTTGTCGAAAATTGCACAGGAAAAGTCGAGACGTTCCTTGATGTTGACTGAGGAACTTGTGTTTTGTAATGTGACGCCCATTTGTTCCGCGATCGCCCGAAACAAATTATTAAAAATTTCCAGCAAAACTGGATCAGATTTAGCCGCAGATGAACGCGAATGAACGCGGATATTATCTGTCTCCATCTGCGTGCATCGGCGGTTCAAAATTAAATCATTATTTTCGGTGATTTCCCCTTCCCAGCCCGGTTCTATGATATTAGTTCCCGTAGCTTCAACAATCATAGCAGGGCCGCTAATGCAGTCGCCCGATCGCAAATCCTCTCTCTGATAAACAGGCGTTTCCCGCCACCCGCCAGCAACATACATTTGCACGGTTGAAATTGGTTGCACGGGCAAGATGCCCGTACCACAAGAGGGAGAAATTGTGGAGGCTTCCGGCACATCCATTCTTTCTACAACTTCCACCGAAACCGCTTCCACAATCAGCGGTTTTTCTGGCATTATAAAACTGTAACGCTGTCGGTGGGCTGCTTCAAATTCAGCCTGCATCGCCTCAATATTGTCAGAAAAATCTACCGCCAAAACCGAGTCACTTCCCTGATATTTTAAGCGCAACTTGCTAACAACTAAAACCTCTGACTCATTCTCTGTGTTCTCTGCGCCTCTGTGGTTCAATTCCCTCTTTCCATCTGCCTCCAATGCAGTTAAAATATGATGCAAATCAGCTAATAATTCTGCATTTAATAGTTGCTCGATCGCCCTTTCGCGAATAGCCCGCACATCAGCCAAACCCATACCGTAAGCCGACAACACACCCGCATAAGGGTGAATAAATACCCGTTTCATCCCCAAAGCATCAGCGATCGCACAAGCGTGTTGGCCGCCCGCACCGCCGAAACAGCACAATGTATACTCCGAAACATCGTAACCGCGCTGAAGCGAGATTTTTTTGACAGCATTTGCCATCTTTTCCACCGCGATCGCCAAAAAACCCTCTGCCACCTCTTCGGCCGTCCTCTCGCCCCCAATTTCCCCCGCTAATTGCCCAAATTTTTGCTTTACTACGTCAGGGGCGATCGGCAAATCTCCATTCAATCCAAATACTTTCGGGAAAAAATCCGGTTGAATTTTCCCCAACATCACATTGCAATCAGTCACCGTCAAGGGGCCGCCTTTGCGATAGCAAGCGGGCCCAGGATTTGCCCCTGCAGACTCCGGCCCGACGCGGTAGCGAGCCCCGTCAAAAAAGACAATTGAACCGCCGCCGGCTGCTACAGTGTGAATTGCCATCACGGGCGATCGCAATCTCACCCCAGCAATTTCCGTCTCAAATTCGCGTTCGTATTCGCCGTTAAAATGGGCAACATCTGTCGAAGTTCCGCCCATATCAAAGGTAATAATTTTATCAAAACCTGCCTTTTTGCTCGTTTGAACTGCACCGACAATTCCCCCAGCAGGCCCGGATAAAATACTGTTTTTTCCTTGAAATTGTGCCGCGTCCACCAAGCCGCCATTCGATTGCATAAACATTAATTTGGGGGGCGGGCAGGGGGAGGGCGGGCACGGGGGCACCGCCCCTACAGATAATTGACTGGTTACTTGTTCGACGTATCGACGTAAAATCGGAGATAAATAAGCATCGACAACCGCAGTATCTCCCCGCGAAACTAATTTCATCAGCGGGCTAACTTCGTGAGATACTGAGATTTGAGTAAAGCCAATTTCTTTCGCTATTTTAGCAACTTGTTTTTCGTGTTCCGAGTAGCGGTAGCCGTGCATGAATACGATCGCACAACTGCGAATTCCCTCATCGTATGCTTGCTGCAAAGACGGGATAAACTCGGGATTAACAGCAGTTAACTCTTCACCTTGAGCGCTGTAGCGTTCGGCAACTTCAATAACTCGATCGTACAGCATCTGGGGCAAAACAATGTGACGCGCGAAAATATTCGGGCGGTTTTGATAGCCAATTCTCAGCGCATCGCGGAAACCTTTGGTGATTAACAGAATTGTGCGATCGCCCTTTCGTTCCAGCAAAGCATTTGTCGCCACCGTCGTCCCCATTTTAATCGCTGCAATTTCGGCGGCGGGTATCGATTCCTCCGCCCCAATCCCCAAAATATCGCGAATTCCTTGGACTGCGGCGTCGGTGTAGCGATCGGGGTTTTCCGACAGCAGCTTGTGAATAACTAGCTTACCGTTGGGGCGCTGGGCGACAATATCAGTAAAAGTGCCACCGCGATCGATCCAAAATTGCCAGCGAGTGCGATCGGGAGAAGTAGGATTCATATCTCTTTTTTTTGAAATTTTTGCTTGATTAATTTACAATTATTCAACAAAGTTTTGTTCGAGTCAATTCATAAAATTCATAACTTCTGGTCATAAAAGTCATATTTTCGGCTCGCTCAAACTCGCAGGCGATCGATCGTGTTAATTATAGATGTCGAATGCCCTTGGCTAAGCCCTGACAAACACCAGCCAGAAAATCCAAATCCAAAGTCTCAATCCTATCGCTTTCTCGATGATAATGCGGATTTCGCATATTAGCAGTATCAGTCACCATAATAGCCGGATAACCATTATCCCAAAAAGGAACATGATCGCTGCGGCGAGTATCGGGGACAATTAAACCTCGATTCGGCACCGGCAGCCACTCGCAGGGCTGACCAGATTTGCGAATTTTGCCACTCAAATTAATTAAATCGGGAACAGTCCGCAAATTGCCAATTAAAGCAATAAAATTACCATAATTTGGATAAAAATATTTCAAGCCAGTGGGATAGCTTTGAGAATTAGGATTATGGTTGCAATAACCCAACATTTCCAAAGAAATCATTAACCGGATTGACTCTTGTTGTTGCTTGTATTTAGCTGCATGATGACTGCTTCCCAAATAACCGTATTCTTCCATATCAAAGGCGACTAATTGCACTGGATATTTGAGCGGCGCAGATGCGATATCCCTTGCGAGTTCAAGCAAAACAGCAACACCAGTAGCATTATCATCGGCCCCAGGTGATCCGGGTACAGTATCGTAATGAGCACCAATTACGATCGGCGGCAACCCCTGTTTACTCGCCTTTTCGGAGGGGGGTAAATCCAAAATCAAATTGTGATGAATTCGCCCGCGAACCGAAAAATCGTCAATTTCTACACTGCCCCACTGTGCCAACTGTTCGCGGATGTATTGCTGGACATAGAAATGCCCTTCGGATGCGAGGTATGGGTTGCGATCGCGTACAATTTGAATCAGATGGCTGTGCAGGCGTTCTTTGAGATCCATGCAGTCTGCTACACAATGAGTACAATCAAATTATATTCTGTTTAATCTTAAAAATTTTCGGAAGACAAGCAAAATGCCTTACAGTGATTTTAGTTTAGAAAAAGTCAAGCGAACCTTTCAACTTACTACTTCAGAAACAGTCGATTTATTTGGAAATGTACCCGATTTAGAATGCAGCCTTCTCTTGACAGAAATTCTACGTTATAATGTACCTTTAGCCCTTGCCAGCAACAGCGAAAAAGCTCGCTCGGAAATGATTAT
This sequence comes from Microcoleus sp. BR0-C5, assembly GCF_036705045.1. Taxonomy (NCBI): domain Bacteria; kingdom Bacillati; phylum Cyanobacteriota; class Cyanophyceae; order Oscillatoriales; family Microcoleaceae; genus Microcoleus; species Microcoleus sp. BR0-C5. The sequence continues at coordinate 15,233 of NZ_JAUBTR010000008.1, read as the reverse complement.
ATCACCCATTTTAATCGACCTCAGAAGACAGTTAAAGGAACGAATTAACTTATTTTCTGGAATAGAGTTTGACGTGGATAGCGAAAGGGGATTAAATGGGATTTGCGATTTTATTATCAGCAATTCACCCGAAATACTATTTGTCAGCGCTCCGGTAATTACCATCGTGGAAGCAAAAAAAGAAAATATCACTGCAGGCTTGGGGCAATGCGTAGCGGAAATGTTAGCAGCTAGGATATTTAACGAACGTACAGGCAATGAAGTTTCAACAATTTACGGGGCGGTGACAACTGGGAGTATTTGGAAATTTATGAAATTAGACGGAAGTGTAATTAGTATCGATCTGACTGAATATTACCTCAAAGATGTGAATAAAATTTTGGGAATTTTAGCATTGGGGGCTGTCTCGCAACCAATTGACGTTTGAGTGCGATCTGCCGTAAAATTAAGCCATATTAAACAAACACAAGTATAAATCTAGAAAACTATGCTAAAAGAAGTTAGAATAGAAAATTACAAATCGATTCAAAAGCTGAAACTAGAGTTAGGACGAGTAACTGTTTTGATTGGTGAAAATGGCTGCGGCAAGAGTAATATCCTAGAGGCGATCGCCCTGGCTTCTGCGGCTGCAGATGATAAGCTGGATAACGAGTTTTTAGCTTCTCGGGGCATCAGAGTTACAGAACCTCAATTTATGCGATCGGCTTTTGAAATTGACAATTTGATTAAAGATATCAAAATTGATCTTAAAGAAAATGATGGAGACCAATTTAGTTGTATTTTACATAATGACAACTCTCCCTATTCTCAATGGGTTAATAAAAACATCGTGAACGATCCAGGATTTTATTTGAAAAAAGTTGCTCCCAACTCAGGCACAGCAGAAGATATTATATTATTTAATAAAATTGCACAAGAGGTTGCTGAAAGATCAAAAAAAGAAACATTTCCAAAAAAAAATAAATAAACTTTTAAAGATGGCACCCTTAGAAAGAGAAAATTTCAGTATAGAAGAAGTGGAAAAAAATATTGCATTAGTATTAAAAATATTGTTGAACAATTCTTCTTATCATTCTAAATTAATTAAATTTACAATTTACTCTCCTGAAAACCAAGCCTTACGAACTTTTGAAAAAGAAGGACAAATTCAACCATTAGGTATTAATGGTGAAGGCTTGTTTAAACTTATAAAGTTTTTGAACTCAGAAACAAACCAAGATAAACTCAATCAAATTAAAGAAAAGTTGCGATTAATAGATTGGTTTAGAGATTTTGAAGTGCCTGAAAATTTATCACCCCTGCAAACTTCTCTCCAAATAAAAGATAAATATTTAGATAGAGATTTAACTTACTTTGACCAAAAAAGCTCTAATGAAGGCTTTTTATTTTTACTCTTTTACTTTGCCTTGTTCATTAGCGATCTCACTCCTAAATTTTTTGCAATTGATAACATTGACGCTTCCCTCAACCCCAGATTGTGTCGCAGATTAATGCAAGAATTAGTCGAATTAGCAAAAAAACACGACAAACAAGTTATATTCACAACCCACAACCCGGCAGTTTTGGACGGTTTAGATTTAGATGATGATGAACAGCGGCTGTTTGTGATCTACCGCAACCAATTAGGGCATACTAAAGCTAGACGCATTCTCAAACCTGAACCTCTCGAAGGACAGGAACCTGTAAAATTATCAGAGGCGTTTTTGAGGGGCTATATCGGCGGACTTCCTAAGAATTTTTAATATGATTAGTTTTGGATTAATTACTGAGGGATTGACTGACCAGATTGTGATTGAAAATATTTTAGCAGGATATTTCAAGAATCCCGATCTAGATATTAGACCGCTTCAACCAGAAAGAGATAAAAAAGATGAAAACAAATTTAAAGGTTATGGTAGTTGGAGTCAAGTTTTTGCTTATTGCCGTTTAAAAGATTTTCAAGAAGCATTTCAATTTAATGACTATATAATTATCCAAATAGATACTGATGTTTCAGAAGAGCATGGTTATGATATCCCACAGCGAGATAAAAATGGCGAATTTACTCCTAAAGAGTTGATTCAAAAAGTTATCGAAAAGTTTAAAGAGGAAATAATTGGCGAATATTTCTACAGTCAATGTCAACAGCGAATCATTTGGGCTATATCAGTACACTCTATTGAGTGTTGGTTGCTGCCACTGTATTATAAAGACAACAAAAAGTCTAAATTCAAAAAGTGTTTAGAAACCTTAAATAAGGAGCTTGTAAAGAAACATGATTTTACAATTGACGCTAAAAAGCCTCAATATTATCGGCAATTTTCCAAACAATATCGCAAGCATAAGGATTTGATGGATTGTTACCAACACAATCCCAGTTTGAAAAGTTTTGTAGTAGATATTGAAAGCAAGAAAATTGTTATTCCTTTAGAAGACGAGTAGTAAATTTAGGCAATTTTGCCTAAACTTTTCCACCTGCTACACTTCTGATTCCAATTCGCTAACCCGCAACTGCACGGGTAATTCTACAGAATTCAACTCAGACGATTCTAACAATCCTGTTGCTTCAACTTCTGCACTCGCTTCACCGTGCCGCACTTTTCGCAATTTATCACCCAAAGTATCCCGCTGATTAATCAAATAAATACTCACCAAAGTCAGCCCAACTCCCATCGATTGTAGCGGATTGAGCACTTCGCCCAAGAACAAATTGCCGAATAGCAAAGCAAATACAGGCGTAAGAAAGGTAAGAGAACTTAAACTGGTTAGACTGCCACTCGAAGCAAAATAAAAGAATAAACCGTAGGCGATCGCACTTCCGAACACGGTAGAATAACCTAACGCCATCCAGCCAGAAAAATCAATATTCACAAACTGTTCGGACTCAGTTGCAGCCGAAATGGCCAACAGCGGCAAACCGCCCAAAATCATGTGCCAACCAGTCGCCACCACCGGGTCAACATAACGGCAAACCCAGCGCACCAAAACCGTACCCACAGCCATCGACAAAGCAGCCAACAGCATCAACCATTCTCCACCCTGAAACAACTGTTCGATACCCGCAGAAACCTGCGCGTTTTCAGGATGAAAAAGCCCCAAAATCCAGCCATCCGGCAACCCAATTAAACTGATGCCGAAAACGCCAATCACTAATCCCAACCAGCCCCAAAAACCAATTTTTTCTTGAAACAGCCACAAACACAAAATCGCCACTGCTAGCGGTTGAGAATCAATCATCACCGAACCCAAACCCGCACCGGTTCTCGCCAAACCTTCGGCTAAAAAGCCTTGAAACAAAGTAGCGTCAACCAAAGCAAACAGCGAAATCCACAGCCAAGCTTTCCAACCGGCAGGCTGCGGTTTTCCCATCAAAGCCGCCGCCAGCAGCACCAACACACCCGCAGGTATCAAACGCACGAATGCCACAAACAGCGGTGTTGTGTGTGGCATTACCCCTTTCATCGCTACCATCGCGGTTCCCCACAGGAAAAACGGCGCAATTAGCAACAGCGGGGCAAAAGGCAGTTTAGAATCGGTAAGTTTTAGCTGCATGGCGGAGACTCCAAATAATTGATGAGAGCGGCTCTGACGAGAATGATGTAGATTTGTTAAGCAATTTTTACAATTATATATCGCTGTTGAGTTAAATTCGATCGCACAAACCTTGATCTGCCATTATGAACAGGCAAGATGCCTGTTCCACACAATCAAGGTGGAACCGGCATCTTGCCTGTTGCGGCAATTATGAACAGACATCTTGCCTGTTCCACAATCAAGAATTTTATTGTGCAACAGGCATCTTGCCTGTTGCGAACACAGGCACAACATCTACCCCGATGAATAAGGCACACTATAAGAGTTAGCTACAAAAATCCGTACATTGCCCGAAAACTGCCCATGATTTGGCCATTCAAGCCCCGCTACCGCAAACAAATCGCCCGTATCGAAATCACCGGAGCCATTGCCGGAGAAACCCGCAAACGAGTCCTAGAAGCTCTCAAAACCGTTGAAGAACGCAAATTTCCCGCCTTGCTGCTGCGGATAGACAGCCCCGGCGGCACTGTCGGCGATTCCCAGGAAATTTACAGCGCTCTCAACCGTTTGCGCGAAAAGGTCAAAATTGTTGCCAGTTTTGGCAATATTTCAGCTTCTGGCGGAGTTTACATCGGCATGGGAGCCCAGCATATCATTGCTAATCCCGGTACAATTACTGGCAGCATTGGGGTGATTATCCGCGGCAACAATCTAGAACGGCTGTTAGAAAAAGTAGGTGTTTCTTTTCAGGTGATTAAATCGGGGCCGTATAAAGATATCTTGGCATTCGATCGAGAATTGACAGATCCCGAACAGCAAATTCTGCAAGATTTGATCGACACCAGCTACCAGCAATTCGTGGAAACCGTTGCGGAAGCCCGGAACTTGGGTGTTGAAAAAGTCAAAAGTTTTGCCGACGGTCGGGTTTTTACCGGCCAGCAAGCCTTAGAATTGGGTTTGGTCGATCGACTGGGAACAGAAGAGGACGCTCGCCGCCTTGCCGCCGAACTCGCAGGCCTCGACCCGGAAAAAACCGAGTGCTGCACGCTAGAAAAACAAAAACCTTTCCTAAATCGCGTCTTGGGGAGTAGTCTGGATACATCCGGGCTTTGGGCTTACAAGAATTTGCTGGAATTCGAGCTTTCTACTAACGGTGTGCCGCTGTGGATGTATCGCCCGTGATTAAATAGTCAGTTGCCAGTTGGCAGTAGTCTGTTGGCAGTGGTAATTAGTAATTAGTAATTGGTAATTGCAACTAGCAACTGACAACTAGCAACTGACAACTAACAACTGACAACTGACAACTGACAACTGACAACTGACTAATATGGAGGAAATTTGCGTGGAGTGGCAAGTGCGGGGTATTCGTGGGGCAACTACTGCTAGCGAGAATTCGGTGGCAGCAATTCGAGAAGCGGTGAAAGAATTATTAGATGAATTAGAAGCAAAAAATGATTTAGATCCAAATTTAATTATTAGTGCTACGTTTTCTGCAACTCGGGATTTAGATGCTGTGTTTCCGGCTGCGATTGCCCGCGAACGTCCCCACTGGTGTAATGTTGCTTTGTTGGACGTACAGCAAATGCACGTTGAGGGTGCTTTGGAACGCTGCATCCGGTTTTTAATTCACGTCAATTGGCCGGCACATACTGAAATTTATCATCCTTATTTGCGCGGAGCTCAAAATTTGCGCCCCGATAGGAATTTAGCGGTGGCGGTGGCTGGGGAAAAGTAGACTTGGCGATTGTGAAAGTCGATCGCCCCAGAGGCGCGGGCACTCAGAAACCTGGTTTTTTCGAGAATTCTGCGTTACAGCCGACAAACACCGCAAAAAACCCGGTTTCTTTGATTTTGATGTCGATCGCCCGGACAAGTCAAAAAGGGCGATCGGCTGATTTCACTCTCATTCTTGTTGACAAATTGCAGGTTAAATGAGGATGTTTTATGAATAGAACAAACTTACTATCTCGAATCTCGATCGATCCCAATATAGGCTCTGGTAAACCCTGCATTCGGGGACATCAAATCTGGGTTTCTGTGATTCTAGATTGCCTAGCTAGTGGCTCGACTATTGAGGAAATAATTCAGCAGTATCCTAGTATAGGGCGAGAGGATATTCTTGCTTGTATTGCCTATGGTGCTGAAATAATTGAGCGAAATAGCGAACCTCAGCAGTTAGTTAGTCTAAAGCCCGATCGAGTTATTTATGCCGACTTTTCAGAAATGGCAAACGATCCAGAATATCAAGCAGAAGCTTTGGCAATTTGTCAAGAATTTGAGACAGCCGACTGGGAAGCTTTGCTAATAGGTGAGTCGGAATATGAGACGCGGTGAAGTTTATGATGCTGATTTTGAACCTGTTCAAGGTTCAGAGCAAGGAGGGACTCGCCCAGCGATTATTGTTAGCAATGATTCGATAAATGCGTCGAGTCAAGTTGTGCTTGTGGTTCCTTGTACCACTTATCGCCCACCACGTCGCATTTATCGGAGTCAGGTACTGATAATTGCTCCTGATGGAGGATTTGATCGAGACTCCATAGCACTTGGAGAGCAAGTTCGCGCTTTGGCGAAAATCCGCCTTTTACGTAAACGCGGGATACTTTCAGAGTCTGCTTTGGTGCAATTAGATAGCGCTTTGTCGATCGCCTTGGATTTACCTAATCAATAGACTTGGCGCTTGTTTTGCTCGATCGCCCCGACAACTCAAAAAGTCAAACATTCCTAGACTCACGGGTTCCCCGAAACCGGCTTTTTTCTAGAATACTTGGTTACAACCGACGAAAACCGCAAAAACCAGGTTTCTGGGATTTTGTCGATCGCCCCGACAAGTCAAAAAGGGCGATCGTCCGATTTCACTCTCAAGGGGTTGACAAGTTGCAGGTTGATGTGCAATTGTGTGTTTAAGAGTTGCAAAGCTCGATCGCTCCAGAACGTTGAAAATTGCATAGTTTTATTTTGGGTCTGCGGCTAGTTTCAGTGTCGCAGATCGGCAATCGACGCACCTCGGGCGATCGGCAAAACCCTGATTTTCTCGTTGAGGTGCGTCGATTACTCTCATACCAAGGGTTACGGCTTGCAAGCAACTGAGCTTATTGCAGGTTTTACGCTCTTATTGACAGGTAAAAAATGGTGCGTCGATTTGAGGCTTGAAACCCTTTCTGGGTAAGGCTTCCTGGACGAACAGTCTCCTTTACCACTTCCCCGCGAGGGGATTGAAACATTTATCTAGGAGATAAAGCTGAATCCACTACTTATTGAACAGGTCTCCTTTACCACTTCCCCGCGAGGGGATTGAAACAGAGATTAGTAAGCTTGCCATATTTCGTCTCCTTTGGATGTCTCCTTTACCACTTCCCCGCGAGGGGATTGAAACCGTTTTCTTCTCCATTTCCGCAAAAACTGCATGTAGGTCTCCTTTACCACTTCCCCGCGAGGGGATTGAAACTTCCAGCTGATTAGTAGCCTGTCTATAGGGTTTTCAGCGGGTCTCCTTTACCACTTCCCCGCGAGGGGATTGAAACTTTTAGCTCATCTGGCTTGATATCATTACATCTTTTTGTCTCCTTTACCACTTCCCCGCGAGGGGATTGAAACTTCCGCGCCTTTTTAATTCTGCACGGATTAACTTAGCAAGTCTCCTTTACCACTTCCCCGCGAGGGGATTGAAACGTGTGAATACTTAAAATAAGACACCAATACCGAACGTCTCCTTTACCACTTCCCCGCGAGGGGATTGAAACGGAACATTTTCCCATGGTACTTCAACAACTTCTGCTGAAATGTCTCCTTTACCACTTCCCCGCGAGGGGATTGAAACATGAGAGCGTTGGTTCCGGTTGCCCGGTATGTCCCGAGAGTCTCCTTTACCACTTCCCCGCGAGGGGATTGAAACTTTAAATCGAACACGTCGATAAAAAACTTTCGTCTCCTTTACCACTTCCCCGCGAGGGGATTGAAACAAATGTTATGTACCCTCTAATATTTTGAGGATCAACTGGCGTCTCCTTTACCACTTCCCCGCGAGGGGATTGAAACTGAATAGTGCTTGCTTAAAACTTCCTTTGCCAATGTAAAAGTCTCCTTTACCACTTCCCCGCGAGGGGATTGAAACTTGATAATGGTACTGTTCCCTGTCTTGTTGACATCTAACGTCTCCTTTACCACTTCCCCGCGAGGGGATTGAAACGACGCTTGTTGCGGACCGGTGACATGAAGTTACGACTCCTTTACCACTTCCCCGCGAGGGGATTGAAACGCGAGTCTACTAAATCTTTTTCCTCAAGAATCTTTGATGGCAAGTCTCCTTTACCACTTCCCCGCGAGGGGATTGAAACCTGGGTGCCGTTAAAAAATTGAAATAGTCATGTGATTGTCTCCTTTACCACTTCCCCGCGAGGGGATTGAAACATGATAGTAATACTTTTCAAATCTCCTTTAACCTCAAGTCTCCTTTACCACTTCCCCGCGAGGGGATTGAAACAACCCGCTACCAGGAGCAAAGAAATCTCTTGAAGCAGGTGGTCTCCTTTACCACTTCCCCGCGAGGGGATTGAAACTGTCTAGAGGGAATTTCTCTTTAACAAAGTCTTTGAATTTGTCTCCTTTACCACTTCCCCGCGAGGGGATTGAAACTTGTCATTGCCTCGGTTTCCGAAGACAATATCATTTCCGTCTCCTTTACCACTTCCCCGCGAGGGGATTGAAACCAACGGTCCTAATAAAACCCAGTGCACAAAATGTCTCCTTTACCACTTCCCCGCGAGGGGATTGAAACTCTAGTTTCTTTATTTCGTTTAGAGCTTTCTCTAAAGTCTCCTTTACCACTTCCCCGCGAGGGGATTGAAACTTTAGAGAGTGTGGATGTTATTTTTATCTACCTCTTTTGTCTCCTTTACCACTTCCCCGCGAGGGGATTGAAACATTATATGGTGAATTTGGATCGTCGTTAATACAGGTCTCCTTTACCACTTCCCCGCGAGGGGATTGAAACTTGCACTCCATGAACAATGATGTTATTGGGGTAAACATTGAGTCTCCTTTACCACTTCCCCGCGAGGGGATTGAAACAGCTACAGTTAGTGCAGTTAGTGCAGCTGCAGTTGCGTCTCCTTTACCACTTCCCCGCGAGGGGATTGAAACTTTGAGTGTGCCTTTAGGCAAAAACACTCATCACCGATTTAAAGTCTCCTTTACCACTTCCCCGCGAGGGGATTGAAACTTTTCTCCTGTTTTCTTTGTAGAATCCCAAAAGCAATGTCTCCTTTACCACTTCCCCGCGAGGGGATTGAAACACTAATTGCCTCCTGGTCTGTGCAAGATCTTTCTTTACGTCTCCTTTACCACTTCCCCGCGAGGGGATTGAAACTTTAATTGAGCCGGAATCTTTGAATCAGCACCAAGGTCTCCTTTACCACTTCCCCGCGAGGGGATTGAAACCTTTTCCACCGTGGAATGTGTCAGATTTTTTGAAACGTCTCCTTTACCACTTCCCCGCGAGGGGATTGAAACTTTCTGCCCATGCCGTCACGTTTGCTGGAGGGTTTTTTGTCTCCTTTACCACTTCCCCGCGAGGGGATTGAAACTTGCAGGAAAAGAAGCGAGCATTGCCAAAGAAAAAGTCTCCTTTACCACTTCCCCGCGAGGGGATTGAAACTTTGGAGGAACTGGCGGTGCACCAGGTGCATCTAGTCTCCTTTACCACTTCCCCGCGAGGGGATTGAAACAGTAAGCCCACACGGCCATGGGGCCAGTAAGGATAACCTGTCTCCTTTACCACTTCCCCGCGAGGGGATTGAAACTAGATATTGATGTCGTGGGTGGTACCGTTTACGATTAACGTCTCCTTTACCACTTCCCCGCGAGGGGATTGAAACAAGTGTATGGCCGATTGCGATCAAAATTTGATTAGACATGAGTCTCCTTTACCACTTCCCCGCGAGGGGATTGAAACCGTCGTGTTGCGGGTCCAAATTGAATATACAACGATCGTCTCCTTTACCACTTCCCCGCGAGGGGATTGAAACCTTAATAGTTGGGTGTTAAGATACTTCTAACCAGTACCCCAAGTCTCCTTTACCACTTCCCCGCGAGGGGATTGAAACTACATCGGCTGGAAATTTTTCCATTTCTTGGCAACGCCAGAATTTATGCACTCCGACCAAAGAAACCGGGTTTTTTACCGAATCTGTGGACTACAACCAAATATTTTCGTAAAAAAACCCGGTTTCTGGGCCCCTACTTAGCTTCTTTACCACTTCCCCGATAGGGGATTGATATCAAATCCCGTGGCATCGGAATTAATCTTACCCACAGTCACGAGACGGCAGTACCTTTCGTCGTGTCAACTTAAGGTAAAACCGATAGTCCGTCAGGGGTTGAAACCCCTGCCTCAAAGTGAAAGTCCTCTCAAAGAGGACTAATGAGTTCTTCAGTCCTCTTTGAGAGGACTTTAGCTATGAGACAGGGAATTCATTCCCTGGCGGACTGGCGGAGTGTCGGGTGGGAAGACTCGCGGACTAAAAGCTTAACTTGACACCACCAAAGGCAGTGCCGTTTCCCTACTCCAACCATTACCCCCAATTGCTTTTGCCTTGTTCCTTCTGCCATGCAAAAAAAACCCGGCCTCTCAAAGAAACCGGGTTTTTGTCAATCAGACGCTTTTTTGTGATGCAACCTAATCCCTAAAAAAATGTCATATATAAAACTCCAAAAGTCCTTTTTCCCTTCCAATATTCCCAAAGTTTGAGGAGAACCCTTTTCATCCAACAGCGGCTTCACAGCTTCGTAAGCTGGCTTGTAATTGTACCAAGGAATTGAAGGCCACAAATGATGAATCAGATGATAATTCTGCCCCAAAATCAAGATATTTAGAATCGGACTCGGATATACTCTGGCATTTTTCCAGCGATCGCGATCGTGAAACGGACGGTGAGGTAAATAATCAAAAAATAACCCCAACGCCAACCCCACCACCAAAGCAGGAGAAAACCAAAAATTCAGGACGTAACCTAAATGGTCGTACTGAATGGAAATATAAACCACTCCGATCACAAACAAACGGCTGAAAAACCATTCCAATAGTTCGTATTTCCGCCACAGTTTGCGCTTAAAAAAGAAAATCTCGTGGTAAAAGAACCTCGCAGCAATCAACCACAAAGGCCCGCCAGTAGAAACATAATGGTCTGGATCGTTATCTGGATCATTGACATGGGCGTGATGCTGCATGTGTACCCGTGTAAACACTGGGAAAGCAAAACCCAACATCAGCGCGCTACCGTGTCCCAAAATAGCATTAACTGTGCGATCGCGATGGGCTGCATTATGAGACGCATCGTGAATCACAGTTCCAGCCATGTGCAAAGCCAACACGTTCAGCGAAAAACAGCACCACTGCGGCCATCCCCAACACCAGAAACCCAAGTTAGAAATCACGAGAATCGCTACTGCACTCAAAAATAGCAGCAGTGTCGGATTAAAGTCACCGGGAGGACTCAGAAACTCTTTCGGCACTGTCAGCGGCCGTCCTGCCTCCGACATCTTTGTTAAGACTCCTTAATATTTCACACTTGCGTAGTATAAGATACAAGCCGGACAATAGTAAAGTTTTATGAAAGAACTCAGTCCGATCGCCAGACACAAGCTTCTGCACAAACAGCAAAGTATTGCTGTTGTACAAGGATACCAGTCCTAGATTAGCCAAAAGAACTCAGCAGACCAAATAAAATAAATGGGTATGTCTGTATTTATGTCAAGCGTGAGAGCGGAAAAATTTGCTAAAAAGGGCGCTCCCCAAGAAAAGATTACCGATGGGTAAAAAGTCAGATATTCTATATATTGTTCAATACCTGCTGTTTTGACGACTATCAAAATTTTTAAGACTTGAGACTAACGTCATTGCTTGTAGTGCAAAAATGAAACGTTAGCCGAAATTTAAACAAGAAATCCACCTGCCTCCCCAGAACACCGCTGATGCAATTGCCAAAAGCCCTACGCCGGACTAAAATCGTCGCCACCATTGGCCCAGCAACTTCGGACCCACAAGTGCTGCGCCAGCTTATAGAAGCAGGTGCCACAACTTTGCGACTCAACTTTTCCCACGGAACAGAAGAAGACCACCAGCGCAGCATTCGCTTAATCCGGCAAACATCCTTTGAACTCAACCAGCCGGTTGCCATCCTCCAAGACCTCCAGGGCCCGAAAATTCGTTTAGGGCGCTTTGAGACAGGCTCTATAGTTGTCAAAAACGGCGATCCTTTCATTCTCACCAGTCGCCAAGTTCCCGGCACCGAACTCATTTCTTCCGTCACCTACGACCCCCTAGCAGACGAAGTTCCAGAGGGATCAGTGATTCTGCTTGACGACGGCAAAGTGGAAATGCTGGTGGAAAAAGTAGACCGCGCGGCGCGGGAATTGTACTGCCGCGTCGTAGTCGGCGGGCCGCTTTCCAACAACAAAGGCGTGAATTTTCCGGGAGTTTACCTGTCAATTAAAGCGCTGACTGATAAAGACCGCAAAGATTTAATGTTCGGGCTCGACCAAGGTGTCGATTGGGTGGCCCTGAGCTTTGTGCGGAATCCCCAGGATATGCTCGAAATTAAAGAGCTGATTGCCAGTGCCGGCAAGCAAGTACCGGTGATTGCTAAGATCGAAAAGCACGAGGCGATCGAACAAATGGAGGAAATTCTCACCCTTTGCAACGGGGTGATGGTCGCCCGCGGCGATTTGGGAGTGGAACTACCCGCCGAAGACGTGCCGATTTTGCAAAAGCGCCTGATTGCTACCTCCAACCGCCTGGGTATTCCGGTAATTACCGCTACCCAGATGCTCGACAGCATGGTCAACAATCCCCGTCCCACCCGCGCCGAGATTTCCGACGTGGCAAACGCGATTCTGGACGGAACTGATGCAGTGATGCTCTCGAATGAAACCGCTGTCGGCAAGTTCCCCGTCGAAGCAGTGGCGACGATGGCGAGAATTGCGGTGCGGATGGAGAGGGAAGGAATTAAGCGGAATATTAGGAATGTAGAAGATATTGGTCGATCGATCCCCAACGGTATCAGCCAAGCAGTCAGCCAAATCTCCGAACAATTGAACGCCGCTGCCATCATGACGCTGACCAAAACCGGCGCCACAGCCCGCAATGTCTCGAAGTTCCGCCCCAAAACTCCGATTTTGGCAGTTACTCCTCACGTAGACGTAGCCCGTCAACTCCAATTAGTATGGGGAGTAAAACCATTGCTGGTGTTGGATTTGCCTTCCACCGGCCAGACATTTCACTCTGCCATGACAGTCGCCCAGGAAAAAGAGTTAGTGTGCGACGGAGATTTAGTGGTAATGACCGCCGGTACTCTGCAAGGGGTTGCCGGATCGACTGATTTGATCAAAGTTGAGGTAGTGACAGCAGTTTTAGGCAAAGGCACCGGTGTCGGTTTGGGATCGGTGAGTGGCATGGCCAGGGTTGCTCGCACTGCTGCGGATGTAGGCAATTTCCACCCTGGAGAAATTTTGGTAGTGGAACACACAAGCGTCGCTTTTGTGGAGATGATTCGGAAAGCCGCAGGTGTGGTGACGGAGGAGGACAGTTTGACTTCTCATGCCGCGATTATCGGTTTGCGCTTGGGCGTGCCGGTGATGGTGGGCGTCAAGAATGCCACGCGGGTAATTCGGGACGGAACTATGCTGACGCTGGATATGCAGCGGGGTTTAGTTTATTCCGGGGCCAGAGGCGGATCAACTGACACGGAAGTGACAGTTTAACTGTTGGTGAGCTAGGAGTTGTGGAGTTTTGAATTAAATTCTACAACTCGTTGCTTTTTTCGCTTAGGTTGTGCTATAATCCAAAGTTGTCTGTGCCGATGTAGCTCAGGGGTAGAGTATTCGATTCGTAATCGAACGGTCGTGGGTTCAAATCCCACCATCGGCTTCAAAAAAACCACATATTTCCAAGGGTTCTACGGCTCGTGAAAGCTGTAGAACCTTTATTTTGTCTATGACTTGTCTATGGTTTGTCTATGACTTGTCTATGGTTTGTCTATGGTTTGTTCAACTGCGACCTTACCCTCCTGAACGCCCAAGTATTTCCAAAACCACCTTGATGTCTGCCGGTTCGACCCTCGACTTTTTGCGCTGCGCTCTTAACTGGTTGAGTAAGTCGGCTGGCTCTGGAAACTTTGCGACGGTCTGAGCCGAGTTTTTATTTGCTTCTCGATCGCACATTCCGCACCCACAACTGTCACACATCAACAAAAGGGGGATGAAATAGTACAAATGAACTAAGTCCCAATCGGAGTCAAGGAGCTTAATGATAATTAGTAGTATTAGGCAGAGAAAGTAAAAAGGTAAGTTTACTCCTAAAGAGAGGAAAATAAGGAAAACTTTCTTAGGCAACAAAATAGTTAAAAAAATTAATTTACCACCACCATAGAAATGGGAAAATAGCCATAGCAGTTGTGGAGAATGTGGTGATGTTAATCAATAAAGAGATAGAAATTCAGAACATAGAGCATCTAGGAATAGTAGCAGGAATCATAGACGCTATAGGATTAGTAGAAACAGTCAATAAATCCCACCATAAAAGATAGAAAAAGTCTGTGCAGGTCATGTAGTAAAAGCCAGGATTTTAAACGGGTTAGGATTTGTATCTAGACCTTTATATATGTTTCCCCAATTTTTTGAAAGCATTGCCTGTGAACATTTAATAGGAGCCGGAGTCAAGCCAAAATATCTCAACGATGATAAACTAAGTAGAGTGATGGATAAACTATTCATCAAAGAACTGGACACCACGTTTTTAACAATTACCTTAAAAGCAGCCCAAAAATTTAACGTATCGCTGTCATCATCACACCTATATTCATCATCAATGCACGTACATGGGGAATACAATTCTAGCTTACCATCAGTAATATTTGAGAACCAAGAAGCACTTAACAATCAAGAATCAGAAGAATTAGCAATCAAATCACCCCAAGAAATTAAGCTCACCTATGGTTATTCCCGCGACCACAGACCAGATTTAAAACAATTTATCATCGAACTAATCTGTACAGGAGATGGATATCTACCAATCTTCTTAAAATTAGCATCGGGAAATCAAGCCGACTCATCATGCTTTGGTCAAATAGCGGTAGATTACCAAAAACAACTAGAAGTAGATAGTTTGATGGTAGCAGACTGTGCTTTATATACGGAATCAAACCTGAAATTGATGTCACAATTGCGCTGGTTGTGTCGAGTACCTTTAAGTATAAAATCAGCCCAAACATTAATATCAACCTTACCAGAATCTGAATTGACTGCTAGTAAATTACCAGGATATAGATGGGGAGAAAAAATAGTAACTTATGCTGGAATAGAGCAAAGATGGCTAGTGGTAGAGAGCGCAGCCAGAAAGGAATCAGACTTGGGTAAACTCTCCCAAAAAATTGTCGTCAAAGCCGAAGAAAAAGTTGTCAAGGATGTGAACAAGCTATCAAAAGATAAATTTGCTTGTAAGGCTGATGCAATGGGAGCATCCCGATTTTGCAAGTATACAAAAGTATGATAAAATGCGCTGCTTTTGGGAAAAGCCAACACTTAGCTTCCTCCAAAAATATGTTTGAGAGTCAATCAGCCATTTTAGAGTAACTGAAGAATAGAGTGTCTCAAGAGTTACAATAATCAATAAATAATTTGGAGAGACTAAACATGACACCTGACGAACAAGCACGCTTACGAGCTTC